>CAYSFP010000049.1:0-33831 GCA_964430075.1 uncultured Planctomycetaceae bacterium
CCGAACCCCAGCTTACCAGCACCCAGCAAGACTACGAATGCCTTCTTACGCCCCTCGATTGCAGTGGATGCACCAACAGGTTTACATGCCGCCCGGAATCTCGCATACTCACGCGGCTCTAGATGACAGAGACGCCGCGTACAAGCGTATGATCGCGTCGTCCGGCGTATGAACATCGCACCAAACACGCTCTTCTGGCGCACCGGCCTATGCCCACGCTGTCGATGAACGAGGTCACCACGTTTCGGTGGACCCTCGACGAGGATGTGCGGCGGTACGTCGCGGCGGGGTACGAAGGCATCGGCGTCTGGCGCCGCAAGCTGGCCGACTACGGCGAGGAACAGGGCGTCGACCTGATCGCCGAGAGCGGCCTGCGCGTGACCAACCTCGCATGGGCCGGCGGCTTCACCGGCAGCGACGGTCGTAGTCTCGACGAAGCCGTCCAGGACGGCATGCATGCCCTGCGACTGGCCGGGGCGCTGGGGGCCGGGGCGGTCGTCGTGTATCCCGGCGGTCGCAACAACCACATCGCCAGCCACGCGGAGCGCCTGCTCCGCGGCGCCGTGAGCCGCTTGCTCGACTTTGCGGCTGATGTCGAAGTGACGCTCGCGATCGAACCGATGCACCCCGCCTGCGCGGCCGAGTGGACATTTCTCACCGACCTCGAGGCCACGGTCGAGTTCGTCGAGCAATTCGACTCGCCGTTCTTGAAACTGGTGTTTGATTCGTACCATTTCGGTCACGACGCCAGCGTGCTGGCGAACCTCCCGGAGCTCGTGCCGCACATTGGACTGGTCCACCTGGGCGATCGCGTGGAGCCGCACAGCGTCGATCAAATCCGGCGGCCCTTGGGCGAGGGGACTTTGCGGCTTGCCGAGTTGGTGCGCGGGCTGGTGGACGCGGGCTACGTCGGAGATTTCGACGTGGAGCTGATCGGGCAGAGCGTCGAAGAGCGTAGCTACGACGAGCTCCTGCGATCGTCGCAGGAGTTTTTTGGGCGCGTGCTCGCGCCGGCGTGACGCCGGTGCTCCCCCCGCACGGCGAGATAAATTGTGCGTGCTGCGCTATACTTGGAACTTCCGGTAGCTCTGCGCTCACCCAGGAACCAAAATCATGGCGGTCCCCGCAGCAAAAGTCAAAGCCCTGTGCACTGATGCCGAAAGCGCGCTGGTGCGCGCGAGCCGTCGACCAGCCCTTGGCCAACTTACGCCTCCTGAGGTGAAGCGGCATGCCGCGCGCGCCAAGAAGCTCGCCGACAAGTGGGCGGCGCTGAGCCGCGACCAATCGCGCACGCAAGCGCGTCAGTCCGGATTCGGAGATAGCGCGGCCAATACGGAGCTCAAGGCCGAGATTTTCCGCGACGCGCTGGCGAACTTCACGGCACGGCTGGGGGCGTTGGAAGCTGCCGGGGAATCGAAAGGAACGGCCAAGTCGGCGAAGTCGAAAAAGCGTCGCTCCGCGGGCCATCGCACGGAGCGATCCGCGGTCCGCAAGGAACTCAAAACGGAGAAAAGGCAGCGCAACGCGGACGCGGCCAAGAAGGCAACGCGTGCGCCGGCATCAACGGGCGCAACGTCCACACCGACGGCCAAGACCAAGAAAGTCGCGGGAAAGACTCCGGCTCCGAAGGCCGCGAAACCAAAGCCCGCAAAGAAGAAGAGTGCGAAGAAAGCCGCGGCCCCTCCGCTCGCCGCGGGGGCGCCGCAGGAAGGTGTGCCGGGGCCGACGACGTTGCAGCAACTGGCGGCGAAGACGGCAGCCAAGCAGTCGCGGGTGCGGCGCAGCGGGTTGAGCAGCCGCGTGCGGGGACACGTGTCGGCTCGGGGACGCCGGAAGCAGGCGGCGCGCGATCAGCGCAATTAAACCGCTCCGGCGCCGTGCCCCGATCGATTGTCTTTGCCTGCCATGCCCCGTCCGCTGCCCGTCAACGCCGAGATCACGATTCCCGCGGCCGAGCTGGAGATGTCGTTCGCGCGCAGCGCGGGCCCCGGCGGGCAGAACGTGAACAAGGTGAGCAGCAAGGCCGTGCTGCGGTGGAACGTCACCGCCTCGCCCAGCCTGCCGGACGGCGTGCGGCGGCGGTTTCTCCAGCGATTTGGGACGCGCGTCAACACGGCAGGCGAGCTCGTGATCGCCGCCGACGAGCACCGCGAGCAGTCGCGCAACGCGTCGGCGTGCTACGAGCGAGTGCGACAGATGATTCTCGCCGTGGCCGCGCCGCCGCGGCGACGGATCAAAACGCGGCCCTCGCGCGCCGCAGTCGAGCGGCGGATTCAAACCAAGCAGCGGACCGGCGAAAAGAAGCGGCAGCGGCGCTTTCGGCCGGAAGAGTAGACACGATCGCATCCGCTGGACGTGATTTTGAAGATTCCGGGAAGTCGGGCGATTTTGCGGCGCTGAGCGCTTGGAACCCAGGGGGCCGGCACGGTATGATTGAGAATCTCGTCTGAGGGCCGCTGCGAGCCGCCTCGCTTGAAAAGTGGGCATTTTTGGCCCGCGTCGCCAGGAGCGGGTGTTGCGGGCACTGGGTTGTAACTTGATGCCGGGCGGATGTTTGTGGCGACGCGCGCCACGCCGTCAAAGTGTCGCGGCATAGAGTTTGCCAGTCGGTCTTGGGTTTGGGTTTTCCAAGTCCACTGCGTCGTGCCGCGTGACAAGTTCGTGACTTGCACGCCGCCTTTTCGTTCATCAAAAAATCAGTGTGTCACTGGGGCAATCTCGGGAGGGAAGCGCACATGGACTCGAAACAAGCGAGCGACGTTCGCGCCGTGGCGCGGGCGTCGCAGATGGAGCACGAGATCCTCGACCACGTGAAGCAGGCGCTGCGGATCACGCTCGACTGGAAGGCCCCGTCGATCAGCCTGCCGCGCAAGATGTCGAGCGTGCAGTTCACGATGAAGTCCTTCGCACGCCATCTCTTGCGAATGATCGATCTCGAGGAGCGCGACGGTTACATGAGCGTGGTGCTCGAAGAGAAGCCGAACCTCGACGGACGGATCAAGCGGATGCAGCGCGAGCACCGCGAATTCCGTCGCCGGTTGGAGGAAATGCACCCGGACATCGCTGCGCTGACGGCGGTCAGCGAAGAGCAGTTCGAGTACGTGTGCAGCCAGATCGCGGAGTTGCTCGATCAAGTCGACTCGCACGATGAAGCGGAAATCGAACTGCTGCAGGATACGCTCCTGCATGACGAAGGGGGCGAGGGCGGTTGAGGCGGCGAGGCGATACGTGTTTTTCCGTGGCAGGGGTCGCCGTTTGCGGGGGGCGCAAAGTAGAATTGTGGCAGCAATTGCCCCTTCAATTCTGCTGGTCGCCGCGTAGCGTCCCCCTGCCCTGCATGCCCGAAGAATTGCCTTCCAACCTGGACATCGACCATCTGCTGCGCACCTGGGCCTTCGAACCCGGCCGGCCGGTGGTGCGGCGCGTTCCCGCGGCGGACGGTCGCGACGTGCTGCAGATGCGGGTCGATATGGGCATCCTGCAATTGGAGAGCACCGGCCGGCCGGACGGCGAGAGGCCCCACGGATTTCCCACAATCTACGACTATCTGGTGTCGGCCGCCTTTGAAGAAGGGCCCGATTTCGACCTGAACGAAACGCGACGCGTCGAGATCGACCGCGAGTTTCTGCAGTTCTATCACCGGCGGATCTGCTGGCTCGCGCTGCAGGAGTACGGCCAGGCGGCCGCCGACGCCGAGCACACGCTGCGGCTGATGGACTTCACCAGCGCGAACTCGTCGGACCGCCAGTGGGCGGTGATGCACGAGCAGTACCGGCCGTTCGTGATGTTCCACCACGTGCAGTCGCGGGCCTTGGCTCACCTGCAGGCCAGTCAGCCGGCCGACGCGGTGGCGACCATCTCGCGCGGGCTGGACGACATGGCCAAGCTGTTCGCCCAGCACAACGCCGAAGAGCATTTCGACGAGGACCTGTTCGTCGTGAAGCTGCGCGAGATGCAGGAGTCGATCAAAACCCAGTTCTCGCTGGGGCCGTCGCTGGCCGAGCAACTGGCCGAGGCGATCGCCGCGGAGCAGTACGAGCTAGCGGCGAAGTTGCGGGATAAGCTAGCGCGGCGGGGGGAGGGGAATTAGGAAGGCCATCGGCTGTCGGCTATCGGCTGTCGGCCAGATGCTGAGGCCGAGACAGCAGACGTCCCCCCTGGTTTGAGGCGGCAAGTTCTCTGTGGCCCTGCGGTTCGCCATCTTCTGGCCGACAGCCGACAGCCGACAGCCATTTCTACAACGCTTTCGCAAGATGTACACTGCCGCGGTGTACACGCCGGCGCCATCGTTTCGCGTGTAACTCGTTGCGCATGCGGCATCTTCTGCATTTTTGGACTGCTAGCTGAACCGCCGGCACGCGCTGTGCGTCCAAGGATCAGACGTGTCACGCGTCGGCCGCCGCAATGGACCGGCGGCCCCACTTATCTGCTGTTTCAAGGGAGTGTGTGATGTTAGTTCTCACGCGGAAGCAGGGCGAGAAGATTCGCATCGGGGACGACGTTGTCATCACGGTCGTCCGGACCAAGGGCAAGGCGGTGCGGCTGGGCATCCAGGCGCCGTCGCACGTGCCCGTGCTTCGCGGCGAAATCGCGCTGGCGATCGAGGCCGAGCGCGCAGCCGAATATGGCGCCGCCGAGGACGAGCTTGGCGGCCTGGAGCCGCAGGGCGAAGTCGCACGCGTGAGCGATTTATCGCACGCATGCTGCGCCAGCGCTGCCAGCAACGTGGGCAGCCGTCCGCTCCGGGCGCTGATGGCAGCCAAGTAGGGTGCGGGGCGAGTTCACCGGAGATCGAACCGCAGATGAACGCAGGTGGACGCGGAGAGGACGCGAGATGGTCCTCATCCGCGTTTATCTGCGTGCATCTGCGGTTCACAAACGGGACTGACCTTGTGACCCTGCTCGGCATTGGGTACTTAGCGGCGCTTGTTTCTTCGGCGTGCTAGCAAGCGTTCGCGGCGCGCCGCCCCTCGCGCTGCGCCGTGCCCCACCGATGCGACCTCTTGCCGCCGCCGTGCTCGTGACGCTTGCCGCGGCAGGTTGCGGCGGGCCGGCGTTTCACGCGGCCACGTTGCCGCCGCAGTTTCGCGTGGCGTCGCGGCCCGCGGGCGCGCGGATGAACCTGGCGACGATCGCGACGCCGGGCGCCGATGAGTCGCGCGTCGCTGCCGGCGATCTCGTCGAAATTACGATCGCCAGCGGCCGCGACGACGAAATGGTCACGCCTGTGCAGGCCCGCGTGAGCGACAGCGGCGCGGCCGACGTGCCGCTGGTGGGCCCCGTGCAATTGGGCGGGCTCGAGCCGTTCGAGGCCAGCCAAGCGGTCGCCTCTGCGGCTGTGGAGCGCGGAATCTATCGCCGGCCGCACGTGGCGCTGGAAATCAAGAGTAAAGCGGTCAACCGCGTGACGGTGATGGGCGCCGTCACGACGCCTGGCGTCCACGAGCTGCCGCGCAGCTCGAGCGACCTCGTGAAGGCGCTGGCCATGGCCGGCGGGCTGACCGAAGAAGCGGGGACTGAGGTCGAGATTATCCGCCAGCCGGCGCCGCGATCGGGCGACGTGCTGCAAACGAGTTTCGGCTACGACCCCGTCGCCATGCAGGGGCCGCAGACGACGCGCGTCGACCTGGCGTCGCTCGCGGCAGCGCCGGCGGACTATCGGCTGAGCGACCGCGACATCGTCATGGTGCGGCCGCGCGAGAAACAAATGGTGTACGTCACCGGCCTGGTGATGAAGCCCGGTCAGTACGAAATGCCCGTCGATCAAGAGGTGCGGCTGCTGGACGCGGTGACGATGGGCGGCGGCGTGGCCTCGCCGGTGGCGGACAAGGTGCTGGTGATCCGCCGCGTGCCGGGACGCGAAGAGCCGCTGCCGATCGCCGCGAGCCTCGCCGGCGCGAAACGCAATGGGAGCGAGAACCTGGTGATCGGCCCGGGCGACGTCGTGAGCGTCGAACAAACCGCGGGGACGGCGGTCGTCGACACGGTGACCAAGCTGCTGCGGTTCACGGTCGGTTTGAGCGGCAATTCGACGGTGTTTTAACCCTCGTGACGCTGGTTCAGTTAACCGCAGATAAACGCTGATGAACGCAGATGCAATGCGCTGTCCTGATCTGCGTTCATCCGCGTTCATCTGCGGTTCCCAATTTCCAGCGTTCGGGCGTTTGACTGCTTACCACCGATGAAGTCCGACCACGAACACATTGCGGAGCTTGAATCCAGGGCAACCTCCGAGTTGATCCCCGCGCTGGCGCGCTTCTTGCGCATCGTGAATCGGCGGCGGCGGGTGGTTGGGTATTCGCTGGCGATCTGCCTCGCGGCGGGACTCTTGTACTTTGCCGCGGCGCCAAGGCAGTATGCCTCGGCGGCGCGGCTGCTGGTTGTCGAGCCGCCGCAGGGGCAGGTGGCCACGGTGGGCGAGTCGAGCGACTCGGACAACACGATCAACACGCATCGCGAGCTGGTGGCAAGCCCCATCGTGCTCGAAGGAGCGCTTCAGCGGCTGGCGCCGGCGTACCGCGTCGACCTGGTCGATCGGCCGCCGCACGAGTGGGTCGAGGAGCTCTCGCGGCGGCTTGAAACTTCGACGAAGCGGCGCACCAACTTCATCGACGTCAGCTACCGTTCGCGGCACCCGGTGGCGGCGGCGGCGGTCGTGCGGGCCGTGATCGAATCGTACCTCGATTTCGTGCGCAAAACGCACCAGGGCGCGGCAGGCGAGTTGAAGACCGTGCTCACCGACGAGCGGGCGAAGCTCGCGCAATCCCTGACCGTAAAACAGGCGGAGCTGCAGGCGTTCCGCGAGCGCATCGGCGCGCTCGCGTTGCCGAAGGAGGACGGCGTCGTCGATCCCGTCGTTCAACGGGCGTTGCACCTGAACGACGCGCTCATGGCCGCCCACGAGCGGCGACTGGACCTGCAGGCGGCCGCGGCTGCAATCGACCAGGCGGCGGCCCGCGGCGAGGACATCAACCAGTACCTCGCGGGCGTCGAGCAAAGCGTCGGCCAGCAGGCCATGCTCATGGCGCTGGGGATGAGCGCCCACGACATGACCGTGCTAGCCGAGCAGGAGAACAAGCTGCTCGAGTCGCAAAACGAGCTGCAGAAGCTGGCGCCGTTTTACGGCCCGAACCATCCGCGGATCGGCGAGCTGCAGCAGCAGATCGCGTCGCTGGAGACTTATCTGACCGAGTACCGAGCCCGCGCCGGGCGGCGCGGCGCGGCCGCCCCCAGCGCCGAAGTGACGGCGGTCGTCAAGAGCATGCTCGCGCAGTCCATTCGGCAGGCGCAGGCGCGCGAAGGGCAACTGAGTACAGCATTCGAGGCGGCGCGGCGCACGGCCTCCGACCACAGCGGGCAGATCGTCGAGCTCGCCATGCTCGAGCGCGAAGTGGAGCGGATCGAAAGCTTGCACGGCTTGCTGTTCGAGCGGATCGCGAACGTCGACTTCCGCCAGGTGCAGGCGCCTGTGCAGGCGACGGTCGTGCGCGAGCCGCTGCCGCCGCAACGGGCTGCCTCCCCGCAGTTGCGGATGGTGCTGCTGACGGCCATCGCGGCGGGGCTCGCGCTCGGCGCAGGCATCGTCTACGTGCAGGATGTGCTGGACGACCGCTTCGATTCGCCGGAGGAGTTGTCCGCTCAACTGGCAGCGCCGGTGCTGGCGATCGTGCGGGAGCTTGATCCTTTGGACGGCGTCGGGCTCGCTGGGGTGCACGTGCATGCCACGCCGCACAACGCCGCCACCGAAGCCTTCCGCACCTTGCGCACGACGCTGTCGCTGCACGCCGCGGCAAGCAAACGCTTACTCGTCTCGAGTAGCGAAGCGGGCGATGGCAAAACCACGGTCGTTGTGAATCTGGCAGCCGCGTTCGCGCAATCGGGCAAGCGCACGCTGATGATCGACGCCGACCTGCGGAAGCCGGGACTCTCGACGCGGCTGGAGCTGAAGCACCGCGCGGGCGTGGCGGACGTGCTCGCCGGCGAGGCCCCTGTTGGCGAGATTGCGGCGGAGCTGGCCTACCGGCTCGACGCGCCGGGGCTCGATGTGCTGCCCAGCGGTTCGCGGCGGCCCGATCCCGGCGAGCTGTTGGGCGGGCTCCGCTTCGCGGAGCTGCTCGCGTGGGCCGAGTCGCAGTACGACCAGGTGATCGTCGACTGCCCGCCGGTGCTGGCGGTGAGCGACGCCCAAGTCGTGGGGCGCCTGGTCGACGGGGCGGTGCTCGTGGTGCGCCCCGAGAAGAACCATCGCCGACTGGTCCTCCGGGCGGCCGAAGCGTTCCGCGCCACGGGTTGCGACGTGCTGGGCGTCGTGGCCAATGGGATTTCGGAGACTTCAGGCAGGTATGGGTATGGATACGGGTATGGGTACGGAGCGGAGTACGGACATGAGGAGGGCGGCGCGGCGGAATCTGTTCCGTTCGTTAATGAGACGACTCCGGACGAACCGGCCGCTCCAGGATTGATTCGACCGCGTCGAGCGGCTTAACCCCCCGGTGCTTCAAACCGGGGGCGCATGGGGTCCACAAGGAGAGGCGCCCGGTTTGAAGGACCGGGGGTGAATGCAATGAACGGGTGGCGGGCAACGACACGACGCGACCACAACCGGCGGGCGCCGCGCGACGACGGGTGGTCGGTGCGCCTGCTTGCGGTGGTCGATGCTGCGCTGGCGGGCGTCGTGTTCGTGGCGCCGTTGGCGATGGGCGGTCGGCACGACGTTGGTCGCCTGGTGTTTGCCGCGCTGGTGAGCGTTGCGGCCGTCGCCTGGTTTGTGCGGCAGGCGGCTCTGGGGCGCGGGACGCGCGTGCCCGCCTCGGCCGCGATCCTCCTGGTGGGCGCCGCTGCCACCGTCTATCTGCAGATCGTTCCCTTGCCCGCGAGCTGGATTGCCTGGCTCACGCCGCGCACGACCCCCATGCTGCCGCTGTGGACGGGCGGCGACATTCCCGGAACGCTCGGCACGTGGCGCACCGGCTCGGTCAACCCCGAGGCGACGCAGGTCGCGCTCGCGATGCTGGCGGCGTATGCGCTGTTGCTGGTCACGGTCCACCAACGGATTGAGCGCGTCGCCGAGGCCACGCGGCTGGTGACGTGGGTCGGTTGGTCGGCGGGGCTGATGGCAGCAGTCGGATTCGTGCAGTTTGCCGCGTCGAACGGCAAGTTCCTATGGATCTACGAGCACCCCACGCGGGATGCGAGCCGCGTGTTGTGTGGGGCGTTTGCGAACCGGAATCACTTTGCGCACTTTCTGGCGCTGGGCGTGCCGGCAATTGCAGTTGCACTCACGCTCCAGCTCCGCACATCAAGCCTCCGGCTCCCTCCGCTCGGCGGGGAGGGCTGGGGAGGGGGGATGCGGCGCGCTTTCGCTCGTAAATCAAAACGTGTCCCCGAGGCTGCCCCCCCTCCCCACCAGGGGGAGAGGAACGGAGGAGTCTTTTGGTTGTCGGCGCTGCTCTTACTGCTGGCCGTCGCGGGAGTGTTCGTGTCTTGCTCGCGCGGCGGAGCCCTCGCGTTGGCGACGAGCGGGACGGTGATCGCGCTGGTGCTCTACCGCGGAGGGGTGCTGCGCGGGGCACGATTGAGCGCATTGGCGGCCCTCGGACTCGCCGTCTATTTCGGGATTTCATTCTCCGGTTACGACGAAGTCGTCGACCGGCTGAGCACGCTGAACGCGGACTCGCTCGACGAGGTCGACGCCCGCGGCGTGAGGCGGACGATTTGGAACGCCAATCTGGCCGCGATTGCCGACGGCGGTTGGCTCGGCTCGGGTGCGGGGTCGCACGCCACCGTGTATCCGCTTTACGCCGCCGATCCGCCCGGGACGCATTACACCCATGCGGAGAATGGCTACCTGCAGGTCGTGACGGAAAACGGCGTGCCAGGGGCCGTGCTGCTAGTCCTTGCGATGGCAACCGCGGCACTCGCGAGCTGGCGGGCGTTGCGCGGCGCCCAGTCGACCGAAGCGCTGGCCGTCGCCGGCGCGGGCGCTGCCGGGTTGGCCGCCAGTGCGGTGCATGCGGTTTGCGATTTCGTGTGGTACGTGCCCGCCTGCATGGGAACGACCGTGGTGCTGGGGGCTTGCGTACTCCGCCTGGCGATATTGAACGCAGCAAACTCGCAAACGACCATCGCGAAATCAGGCGAGCAGCCCCCAGCGCAAGCTGGGGGTTGGCGGCGGCGCACGCTCGCGCGAACAATCGCTACGATTCCGCGCCCGTCGCGAGCGACGGGGCTACATGGAGTTGCTACGTGGGGGCGCGCCGGCGTGCCCTGGGCGGTGGGGGCGGTGATCGCGGCGCTGCTCGCCGTGGGGCCGCTGGTGGCGCCGGCATGCGTGGCGGGGCGCTGGGATTCGTACCTGCGGATGGCGGAGGCGCATCGGGCGCTGGCGCTTCGCATGGAGTCGCTGCCGCCGGAGGCCGCCGTCGCGCAACTCTCCCAGACGCAGGCCGCGGAGCTCGCGACGCTCGAGTCGATGATCGGCGAGCTTCAAGCCGTCGTCGACGGGCGGCCCGACTTCGCCACAGCCCGGCAGATGCTCGCCAATCGCCTGGTGGAACTGTTCAACCTGCGGCAGGCCATGTCGGACAATCGGCTGGGGCTGGCCCACATTCGGGATACGGCGATCCAGGAGCAATTCGCCAGCGCCGCCGAACTGCGCCGTTGGCTCACGCGCGCCACAAGCGGCAACGATGAACTGCTGTACCAGGCGTGGAAACACGCGCGGCGGGCCGCGGCGCTCGCGCCGCTGGAGGGCGAGCCCTACCTGCGACTGGCCGAGTTGTGCTTTCTCGAGGGCGCCGGCTTCGCCGCGATGGACAATTACCTCATGCAGGCGATTCAGGTGCGGCCCTACGACGGTTCGCTGTTGTTCGCCGCGGGTCAACAATGGGGCGGACGGGGAGCGAACGATTGGGCCGCGGCGTGTTGGCAAAACGCCTTCGCGCTGCCCGGGCCGCATCGGCTGCACATTGCACGGGCGCTCGTCGGCCGGGCGGCGCTCGACGAGCTGCTGGTGGAGTTCCGGCCTGAATGGGACACGCTGCCGGAGTTCTGGCGACATTACCAGTCGAGCCCCGGCGACGCGGCCCTGCTCGTGTCGTATGCCGAGCAGCGAGCCGCGCGCGAGGCGCCGGGGGCGGCGCCAGCGCGGGCCGTCGTCACGTGGCGCACGTTGGCGGAAATGCAGCACAAGCTCGGCAACATCGACGGCGCATTGGCCAGCCTCGAGCGGGCGTGCCGCACGGCGCCCGACGATTACGCCAGCCGGCGGCTGTACGGGCTGGTGCTGTGCGACGCCAACAGGTTCATCGAGGGGGAATACCAACTGCGGTGGTGCGCGGGACGCCGGACCAACGACGGGATCGTCGCCGCGGCGCTCCTTCGGGCGGGGCAAGCGCGCCTCGCCAGCGAGCTGCCCGCCACGCAGGTTCGCTAAGCGAGTTGACGCATGGATCGCACGCGCAAGACGCAACGACGCTCCCCCGAGGGCGTCGTCCACAAACTCGTTGCCGACGCCCTGACGGTGAGTTCCCAAGCGGCGCTTCGGCTCGCCGCCGTCACGTTGCTGGGGGCCGTCGGATTCGCGGCGGCCTATCTGGTGCGGTTTGAGGGGGCATTGCCGGCGGCGGAATGGGCGATGTTCGAAAGCACGCTGGGCGTGGCGGTGCTCGCGAAGCTGGGGGCGTTTTGGCGTTTTGGCGTGCATCGCTCCCGGGGCCGGCTCGTCGCGTTTGAAGACATGGTGCGTCTCGCCAAAGCCGTCACGGCCGCGACGATCGCGCTCACGGTGATCGATGCGCTGGCGCTCGCAGACGCGCGCGTGCCGAGGAGCGTCGTTCTCCTGGACTGGGGTGCGACGATGCTGCTCGTCGCCGGGGCGCGGTGCGTGCCGCGACTGGTCGAGGATTGGCGCCAACAGGCGGCCCATCGGCGCATCGCTTCCCGTAAACAGCCGCGCCCCGTCGCGGCGGCCGACTTGCTCGCACGGGAGCCGATCGAGCTCGACGACCCCGCCGTACATAAGTGGATCGCGGGGCGGCGCGTGCTGGTCACCGGCGCCGCTGGCAGTATCGGGTCGGAGCTGTGCCGGCAACTTCTGCTCCTTGCGCCCGCCAAGCTTGTGCTGGTCGATCGGAGCGAGACCGGTCAATTCTTTCTCGAACGAGAACTACGCGAGTTGTGTCCCGACGCAGACGTGGACGTGGCAATGGCTGACGTCGCCGACGGCGATCGGCTGTGGCACGTGTTCGACGAGCACCGGCCGCAGATCGTGGTTCACGCCGCGGCATACAAGCATGTGCCGATGATGGAATCGCACCCTGGCGAGGCGGTAAAGAACATCGTGCTGGCCACGCGGACGTTGGCCGACCTGGCCGACGAGTTCGATTGCGAGGCGTTCGTGCTGATCTCGACCGACAAGGCTGTGAATCCCACGAGCGTCATGGGTTCGTGCAAGCGGCTGGCCGAGCAGTATGTCGAAGCCCGGGCCGCATCGTCGGCGTGCCGGTTCGTCACGGTGCGGTTCGGCAACGTGCTGGATTCGGCCGGCAGCGTCGTGCCAATCTTCCGTGAGCAGATCGCCCGCGGCGGGCCCGTGACTGTGACGCACCCGGACATGGTGCGGTACTTCATGACGATCCCCGAAGCGGCGCAGCTGGTGCTGCAAGCCGGCGCGATGGGCCGCGGCGGGGAGATCTTCGTGCTCGACATGGGGCGGCCGGTGCGAATCGTCGACCTGGCCCGTAGCATGATCCGACTGTCGGGATTGCGCGTGGGCGAGGATGTCGAGATCCACTTCACGGGGCTGCGGCCAGGCGAGAAGTTGTTTGAGGAACTGTACGGCGCCGGCGAAGAGCGGCGACCGACGGCGCATCCGAAGATCATGGCGGCGGCGGGGGAGCCCCGGCCGCTGGCGGAGGTGATCGCGGACGTGCGGCGGTTGGAGGCCGCGGTGCATGCGCCGAACGAGGCGCTCCGCGAGATGCTGCGGGAGGTCGTGGCGGCGAGAGATGCGGCGACTGCGGTTGAGTGCATGGCGGCGACCCGCGCGGCGTAAGGCGGACGGCGCCGTTACTCACCCCTCTGAGCACGTGCATTGCGTCCCGGCAGGGACGATGCGAACGTAGCCCCGCAATTCATTGCTGGGACTTGGGTGAAGCGGGCGGCGTCAGTCCCGGCGGAACGACTGAACAACTTCGGCCGTCCCTCCGGGACTCGCCGGCTACATGCACCGATCGACCCCAGCAATGAATTGCTGGGCTATTCTCGATTGTCTCCCTGGGACTACCCAGGATCTGGCGTGAGACACTCTCACGAGTGTTTTGTCGGACGCTAACCCATCGTAAGATATGGTGTAGAAAACCACCGGCAAGCGCAAGAGCAAGAGTTCGATGAGTTGGCACGGTCGCATTGCGGTTGATCCCGATATCTGCCACAGCAAGGCCTGTATACGGGGCACGCGCGTGATGGTTTCGGTGGTGCTCGACAATCTCGCCGCAGGTCAATCGCCCGCGAAGATTCTGCGCGGCTATCATCTTGAGCAAGCCGATCTCGATGCGTGCATGCAATACGCCGCAGAGCTCGCGCGCGACACCGTGATCCCATTCATGCCAGGCGCGGCGTGATGCGGCTGACGATGAGCATCGCACTCAAATCCTTGGGTTGGCTCGCGGTCGAATCAGTTTGGTTTCTTTGCAGCGCGACGCTGCCGGCGCAACTGCTTCCTTCGCTCTCGTCGCTGGGCGCCGTGGCAAGCTTGGCGTTCAATACGAATCGCCCACACGCCCAGCGCGATGACGATGACGGCCAGAACTGCGGCCTTCAAGAGTTCCCAAATCATGTTTTCAGCATAGATCGGAACGTCTCACGCTGATACCACGCGGGGTGTGGAGAATTCAATGCCGATGCCCAACATCGAAGGCATTCTCGAAACCGCCCTTTACGTCGCCGATCCGCAGATCGCCGCGGAGTTCTACAGCCGCGTGTTCGGCTTCGGTCCGCTCGTGGAATCAGACCGGCTGGTGGCGCTCGACGTTGCGGGGCGGAGCGTGCTGCTCTTGTTCCGGCGGAATGCGACGAACGAGCCGTTCGAACTGCCCGGCGGCGTGATCCCCGGCCATGGGGCCAGCGGGCCGAGCCATTTTGCGTTCTCGATCGGCGCCGACGAGGTTGACGCGTGGCGGCGGCAGTTAACGGCTGCGGGCGTCGCGATTGAGAGCGAAGTGGCGTGGAACGGAGGGGCGCATAGCATTTAGCGATCCCGACGGGAACTTGGGCGAACTGATCACGCCGGGCTTTTGGCGGATTTACTAACCTCAGCCTTGGACCCTGCCCGACCGTTGTGCATGGATCGGATCGCGTGCTATCCCCCACCCCCCGAAGCTTCTTCAACCGCGGGCAATGATTTGCCGCTCCTAGGCCCGGCGTTCACGCCGGGTTTTATGCTGTTCCGAAAAACGGCCGCGCGTGCGTCTGGAGTTCCATCGGCGGTCGTCCGCGGCCGCATCAGGCCGCGGATGGTTGCGGCCTCGATCAGCCGCCGGCGGATTCAACGTCACTCGCTCGGCCGCTCGTGCGCAGATCGCTGCGCAACCCGGTGTGAACGCCGGGCTTAATATTCCCGTACTAACTCGTTGCCAGCATTTGCGTCAGCCTCGGAGAGAACGGCTGAAGATCGCTCAGCTCGCCGGCGCCGGGTCGTCGTTGTTGGAATTGTGGATCGCGACGGGAATCGCGATCGCGGCGGCGACGATGCCGCCCACAACCACCGGGTTGCGGAGCGCCTCGCGGAGCCGCAAGCAGCCGTTGCCCACGGGCGTGCCGCAGCCGACGGGCGTGCCGCAGTACTGGCCGAGAATGGTCTGGTTGCCCTCGACGACCATCAGCGCCGAGTTGGCCGACGGGGGGGCCGTGCCGTTTTTCCACGCGCGGACGAACTGCGTCTGGCCGGCGACCTGCACACGGTAGGCGCCGCCCTGCAAACCATCGAACTGGAAGTTGCCGGCAGCGTCGGTGGACGTCATCGTCGAGCGGCGGCCGTCGTCGAGCGCCACGTACTTGCCGGGAAGCGCCTGGCCCTGGGCGTTGACGGCCTGACCATGCAGCGTGCCGGCGGCGGTGAGCTCGACGTCCGCGATGCGGAAGGTGGCGTCGGTTGGCGGCGCGGGCGCGACCGTCGACTCCACCGCGGGCAGCGCAACGGGCTCTTGGGCCGTTGCGATGAGGGGCGACGCGACCAGCGTGCATGTGGCGATCCACGTCGCTGGGCGACCGATGTTGGACAGGGAATTCAACATGCGCAAAGCCTCCTTTCGCACAATCGCAGCGGCGTGGCCCGATGGCGGCGAACGGTACCAAACGGGGGGTGTCGGGGCCAGGGCAGCGCGGCTTACCCGCGCGTGGGTGAGGGCGTGTACCAGAGGCTTCACCCCTCCCCATCCAGGGGAGGGGGACGGAGGATATCGATTCAGGTGCTAGCGGTGCGATTCCACGGCGGGCAACGTCGCCATGGGTCCGGGCAGTTGTGGAGCGCCGCCCGCGTCCGGCCCCTCCTGCGACGACGCGTATTGGACGCCGCCGTAGGGGAAGTTGTGCAGATCGACCAGGTGCTGGCGCAAAATCCGCCGCACCTCGAGAATCGCCTGCGGGTGGCGGTGCACCATCGAGTGCTCGGCCGGGACGACGATCTGCGATTCCACGTTGTCGAGCTGGGCGCTAGCCAACGACACGACGCCGTCGCCCTCGCCGGCCAGCCACATCGACGCGGTGCTCGTAAAGCCCTTCTTGGGCGCCTGGCCGATGATATTGTGCACCTTGACCCACGGCCCGGTGGGCGCCGCCAGCAGCACCGGCAGCACTTGCGACTTGGGCGACAGCGAGTCGATGGAGTTGGTCACGTTCAGCGGCGCCGTGGGCAAGAAGTAGTCGGGGTTGCGCGACACGAGCTGGTTGCGGCCCTGCATCAGCCGAGTGGGCGCGTCGATCAGCTTCCTGCCGAACCATGCGGTGAGGTTGTTCGAGAAGTCGCTGCCGCGGTACGGCGTGCCGATCGAGATCACGCGGCGGACCGAGGGGTTGGGGTCGAAGAAGAAGGCCTGCGCCAGCTCGTTGCGCACATCGTCGTCGGCCTGCAGGTCGGCGAAGGGCCTATTAGATAACGTCTTCCAGAATTCGTTGCCGCTGTCGACCGCCTGCAAACGCGACACCAGGCCGCCCATGCTGTGGCCGACGAGCACCATCTGGTCGAGCGCGGGGGCGCGGCGCTGCGGGTCGAGCGCGGCGCGCATCTGGGCGACGTCGCTGCGCATCTGCGCTGCGCTGAACCAGAACGGCTGTCCCGAAGGGTACATGTAGAACCAGAACTGGTAGTGCTGGCGGATCGACGGGTCGCTCCGCAGGTCGTTGAACATCTCCATCCAGGTGACGGGGCTCGACCACAGGCCGTGTACCATCACCACCGGAATCTTGTCCGGTTGGAAGGGTTCGAGCATGTACAACCCTTGCAGTTGCTTGGCCTGGTCGGGGTGCAAGAGGCCCAGCGTGGAGACGCGGTTCTCGTCGAACGCCGGCTGGCTGAGAAAATGGGCCAACGGCGTGCTGAGATCGGTTTCCAGCGGCGCTTCGGCGCTGGCGGCCACGACGCGCGTGTTTTCCAGCGGGTCGTGGAACTCGAGCACCGCATGCAGCGTGGCGCCCTCGGTCGGCTCGCCGTCTGCGTCGCCTGCGGATGACGCTTGAGCGATGCTGCCGGCGCTCGCGGCGCGGCGTTCATCTTCGGACTCCAACCGCAAAAACGCGGTGACGGGAAACGACAGGTCCGGCGGATAGAACTGCTCGCGCGGATCCTGGTCTTCGTGATGCCGCCGCACAGCAATCAGCGGCACCCCGAGGCCGAAATTGTGATAGTGATTCCTCAGGCCGTGCACTTCGTAGTCGGACACGAACTCGACGTGGTCGAAGTCCTCGGGATGCCAGCCTTTGCTGTGCAGCACGACCTTGAGCTCGCAGGCGCGATTGGCAGTTTTGATCACGCGCGAGGTGCCCGGCCGCAGGGCGCCTTGCGACTGGACGATGCGGAGCGTGCTCTCCAGCGCGGTATTGTAAAGATCGCACGCCTGACGGAACTGCGGATCGTAAGAGTTGGTCGGCGCCGGGTAATTGTTGTCGAACAAATATTGGTACGCGTACACCACGGCCGTACCGTAGAGCTCGAGCGCTTCGTCCTGGCGCATGGCCACTTCCGCCCGCTTGGCGCCGACGTAGGCGAGCTCGGCCAGCGCGTAAATATTTTCGCGGTGAGGCTCGCGGCGATTGATGTCGTTCAGCGCAGCGAGCAGCGCGGCCTTGTCGCCCTGTTTCTTCTCGAGGTCGTACCGCCGCAAGATCTGCACGGTGCGCGGGGTAGGCTTCGGCCCGGTGCGGGTGAGGAGACCAAGTGCATCGGACAACGGGTTGCGCGGCGAGTTCCGCAGAGAAACCCAACGGGTGGACGCACACCCCGGCGTCGCGAGGAGCACGGCCAGGACAAGAACGACGCGCGTAGCGCGGGCGCGGCACGCCGCATGAGCGCGCAGGGAATCCGACGGCGAGAAAGTCCGCGCTTGCGCCATGGAGAGCTGCCGGGGCGGGAGACGCCGAAATTGCGCGGCAAGGGTAGAAACCCGCGGCGGGGGCGTCAAGTTCGGGCGCGGCGGAAGTCCGTCAGAAGGGAGGAACCGCCAAGGACGCCAAGGTCAGAAAGGAGAACAAGTTGACCCCAACGGCCCCGTGAGAAGATAGAGAAAACAGGGATTAAAGGCGGCTTGCGAAGCTCAAAGTTTGACGTGCGAGGGATTCCGCAGGGGAAGGCTCTCCGCGCGTCTGCTTCTCTTCCTTTTCCGACCTTGGCGTCCTTGGCGGTTCTTCTCCGCGCATAAAAGAAGCCGCCCTCAGCTAGCACCGTGGGGACGCAATCCACAGGCGCTCTAGCTGATTGACCGCACGAACGCTGATTCAGGGGAGAATCAGGACTTAGAGAATGCGTGCGTGCAGCGGGCGGCTTCCGTTGGTTGGACAGTCTTGCGCGTCTTGACTGTTGGTCGCACGCTGAGACAGCAGCGGCGCGTCGAACATGAAGACGGGCACGGGAAGGGCTTGGCTCAGCCCAGCACGTGCGGCATGGCGGGAATATGGATGCGATCGTGCGTGAGCACGAACGTTTCAGCCGACGTGGGCGCCACGCCGCGGGCGCGGGGGGCCTCCACCTCGAACGATTCGGCCGACTCTTTCAATTCCCCACGCAGAATACGGATGTCGCGCGGGGCATCGACAGCCAGCGTCACCCGGTTGCCGGCAACCCGTCGCACCTCGATCGTAATCTCGCCGCCGACGTGAATCTTTTCACCAATCTTTCGACTTAATACGAGCATCCCTACTTCCTCCATCAATGTTCGAGCAGCGGACGGGTCGGCCATGGTTCCTACGGGGACTGCCAGGCGTAATAGGCCGCTTGGCCTCTGGAACACGCAATCTCCATGCCAACGGCGTCTTGCGCCCCTGCGGCAGATTTCCCGTTTTTCTAAAGAACGAATTCACAAATACTTAGCGTTTTTCGTCGCTAGCGGCGGCAGCATTGCTGGTGGACATTTTGGAACCATTCTGGTCGCGAATCGGGACGAAAATCTAGAATCGAGATTGTCCAGACGGCACACGCCGAGCGGTTGCGCCCCACAGGCGACCTCCGCCACGACGAGCCACCCCCCGCGTTTGAGGGGGGATATAAGACGCTGAAATGACGGTCCACCGGTGCTGCATCACACCGGTTTTTTCGGGTCCTGGCGCCACGCCCGGCGGCGGACCCTGGGCGTGGCGCCCGAAAATCCTCGCGTGACGCGCCCCTCGCCCGAGAAAGCATGTCCGGGCGAGGTACGGCCGACGCGGCTTGACCGCAGCGCTTCGGCCGTTATACTCCGCCGCCGACCGCGATTGGCGGGTTCGGCGGATACGCTCCGAGTCGTCCTGAGCGCGAACCCATGCGGCCCGCCGTGATCGACATCGCCCAGCCCCTGGGCGCCGGACAACTGCCAAGGAGAGCCGCACGCTCGATGGGTTTGATGTCCATGCCGTATGGCAAGCGTGCGGCGGTGGTCAGGCGACGCCAACCTGGCTCGTCGGCGACCACTTCTGATGAGCGGACGGGGCGGCGCCGCCCGATGCAAAACTTCCTCCTTTGGAACAAGGCGGCCTGATGGGCGGACTGGCGCGGCGCGAGTTTTTGACCAGCGGCGCCCTGGCCGCTGCGGCGGCAAGCCTGTCGCTGGTCACACGCGCTCGCGCCGCCGAGCAGAACTGGCTCGACCGCCGCGAATACGGCCCCTTTCAATGCGTCTCGGAATTCCCTCTGGCGACGCTGGAAGCCGAGTTTCGCGAGCTTTCGCTCGTCGAGCGGGAGCTACAGCGCACGCTGGGAATTCCTGCGGCCCATGATCAGATTGAAATCTACTTGCTCGCCGACGAAGCGGCCCATCGGAAGCTGCTCGCGGAACTGTATCCACAAGTTCCCTACCGCCGCGCGCTGTATGTGCAGCGGCAACGCCGGGCCGCCGTGTATGCGTACCGGCATCCCGAACTGGCCGTCGACTTGAGGCATGAATGCACTCACGCCCTGTTGCACGCCAACTTGCCGATGGTGCCGCTGTGGCTCGACGAAGGCCTGGCCGAGTATTTTGAGATGGCGGAGCCCGCGCGGGCGTTCGGTCATCCGCATCTGGCAGCGCTGAAATGGAATCTACGGCTCGGCATGTTCCGCTCGGTCGAGTCGTTGGAATTGGCCAAGGATCTGGACGACATGGGCGGGATCGAGTACCGCTTCGCCTGGGCATGGGTGCACTTCATGCTGCACGGTCCCGTGGCGGCTCATCGGGCGCTTGTGCAATACTTGGCCGACATCCACCGCGGCGAACCGCCCGGGATGCTGTCGCGGCGGCTGGCCGACGCCGTCCCCGACGCGGACGACCGCATGGTCCAGCACTTCAAGCAGTGGCGCACTCCGTCGGAAACACTCGCAACAGGATAGTCGCATGAAATATTTGGTCACGGGCGGCGCCGGTTTCATCGGTTCGCATATCACGACGGCGCTCGTCGAGCGCGGCGACGCGGTCCGGGTGCTCGACAATCTGTGCACGGGCAAGCGGACCAATCTGGACCACGTGGCCCGGAAGATCGAATTCGTCGAGGGCGACCTGCTCGACGCAAAGCTTGTGGCAAAGGCGGTCGCCGGCGTGGACGTCGTGTTCCACCAGGCGGCGCTGGCGAGCGTGCCGCGGAGCCTGGTCGATCCGCTGGCCACGCACGCGGCCTGCGTGACCGGGACGCTGCACGTGCTCGATGCGGCGCGGCAGGCGGGCGTGAAGCGGGTCGTGTATGCCGGCTCCAGCAGCGCCTACGGCAATCAGCCGTTCATGTCGAAGCGCGAGAGCGATTTGCCAGCCCCGCTGTCGCCCTATGCGGCCGCCAAGCTGGCCGGCGAGAAGTACTGCGAAGCGTTCACCTCGAGTTTCGGCCTGGAGACGGTGACGATTCGCTACTTCAACGTGTTCGGTCCGCGGCAAGACCCTGCCGGCGAGTACTCGGCCGTGATCCCGAAGTTCGTTGTCGCGATGCTGGCCGGCAAGCGGCCGACGATCTTTGGCGACGGGCTGCAGTCGCGCGATTTCACGTATGTGGAGAACGTGGTCCGCGGCAATCTCGCGGCGGCGGAAAAGCCGGCGGCTGCCGGGCGCGCGTTCAACGTGGCGTGCGGTCGGCAGTTCGATTTGCTGGAGCTTGTGGCGAGCATCAACCGCGCGCTGGGAACAAGCATCGAGCCGGTGTTCGCGCCGCCCCGCGCGGGCGATGTGCGCGACAGCCTGGCAGACATCACTGCGGCCCGCGAGGTGCTGGGGTACGAGCCGACCGTCGACTTCGACGAAGGTTTGCGGCGGTCGATTGACTATTACCGCTCGTTGGCGTGACGGATGCATTCGGCACGCGCACCAGAGTCGGTTCTAGAACTCCTCTCCCCGGATGGGAGAGGTCGGGTGCGGGGCGAAATGCTCAAGTAAACCAATCCCTCCCCTAGCCCCTCCCTTCGAGGGAGGGGGATTAGAAGCCGACTCGAATCAATCAAGGATGATTGATGGCAACCGTCGCGACACGCGTTGGGGCCGCGACGCCGCACGTGCGGCCAGCCCGTGAGCGGCGCGGCCTGGCCTCGCGGCGCGACTACGTCGTGGCGTATGCGCTGTCGCTTGCCACGGCGGCCTGCGGTTTCGTCGCTTTTCGGCTGGCGAGCACACAGCTTGGCGCCGCCGGCTTTGCCGAATACGCGGTGACGCGCCGCACGCTGGGCTTTCTGGTTCCGCTGTTGTCGCTGGGCGTTTGCGTGGTGCTGCCCCGGCGCGTCGCCAAGGGATTGGCCGGCGAGGGCGAACGCTACGACCCGCACCTGGCCGCGGGATCCGCCTTGGTGGCCGCCTGGGCCGTGCTGGCGTTTGCCGCGGCGACGCTCGCGGCGCCGCGCGCGGCGGCCCTGGTCTGCACCGGGGCGGCGGATCGCGTCGATCTCGCGTGGGTGATGGCACCGTTGGCGGGGGGACTGGTGCTTGCCGGCTATGCTGCCGCGTACTGCCGCGGCCGCATGTGGTGCGGCGCGTCGCACGGCATCCAGTTGGCGTGCATCGGCTTGATTCCGAATCTGGCGCTGGCGGCAACGACCAACGTTCGCTCCTTCTTGTTGCTTGCCGGCGTCGGCGTAGCACTGGTGGGCGGCGCCGCGCTGGCGGCCGTGCATCGCGCTGCCGGCGGCGCCAGGCCGACGCTCCGCGGGGCGCTGATTTCGGGCCTCAGCGTGCTGCGGGAAGGGGCGCCGCGCACGCCGGGCGACCTGGCCTTCTACGGCCTGTTGGCCGCGCCTGCGGTTGTGGCGGCGCAGCGCGCGGGGCTCGCCGCGGGCGGCGACGTGGCGTACGGACTGGCGCTCTTGATGCTGATGCAGCAGCTCGTGGCGCCGCTGGCCGCTCTGCTGCTGCCCGAAGCCTCGTATCTTCTGCACGCGGGCAAGGTGCAGTTGCTCGAGCGGCGCCTGGCGCGACTGCTGGCCGCTTCGCTCGCAGTGACCGCGGCCGTGGCCGTCGTCTGCATCGCGTGGACAGAGCCGCTGGTGCAAATGCATTTGGGCGCCTGCACGCCGACATTGGCAACGACGGTGCGGTGGACGGCGCTGGCCGCGGTTCCCCTGCGGCTCTATATGTGCCTGCGCAACGTCGTCGATGCGGGCGATGCGCGGGCCATCTGCCCGCAACTGTGTATCGCGGCGCTCGGCCTCTTCGGCGCAATTGTTTATTTGATGCCGGCAACCTCGTCGGCGACTCACGTTGTCGCGGCATTCCTGGCGGCGATCGTCGCGCTCAGTCTGGCGACGCTCTGGCAAGCGATTGTCGTTCTCCGCAACCATCGCTCGACGACTCAATCTCAATCCCTCGCGTAATCGCACCCCACACGCCGCATGTTTCTCTGCCTCGTCCTCGCGTACGTGCTCGTCTTCGTCGCCTGTGCGATGCGTGCGCGAACGCGCGAAGGGTTTTGGGGACCGGTGACGATCTTCGGGATCGGCGCGTTCTACTATTACCTGTCCGTCCCGCTCGAGCTGTTCCTCCGCGGCGAGGAAGTGTTCACCACCTCGCCGGGGATCTTTGGCGTGGCGCCGGCGACGCGGGTCACGATCGCGTGGTGTGCGCTCCTCGCGCTCGTGGGATTCGTCGCCGGCCATCACGCCTCGGGATTGGGACGCTGCATTGGACAAGCGGAGCCCGGCGCCGCATCGCCGTTGCCGCGCTCGCTGCGGCTGCTGGGCGTGGTCGTGTTTGCAGCGTTCGTCATGCTCTACCGCTCGCGAATCTTCGAGAAGCTGGCGTACAGCGACGCGAATGAGTTTCGCTACGCCGATCCGGTGTTCAGCTACCTGACGCGGTTGACCGTTCTGTTGGCCTGTCTCGCCGCGGGCGTTGTGATGCACCGTCGCGGTCTGCGGCGGGCGCCCGCGATGGTCCTGGCAGGGCTGGCGGTTGCGTGGGGGTTGCACTCGTCCGATAAGAATCCGCTCTTGAAAGCAGCGCTCGGCGCGAGTGCGTTGTGGATTGGCCGACGCAGTCAGCCGCTGCGCTATTTCGCTCTGCTGACTGCAGCGGCGGCGTTGACGATCGCGGCGCTGCCCGTCTTCTCGAACTACCGGGCCAACCTGCCGTTGGGCATCGGGCCGGCGCTGCGCGACTTTTCCGTGCTGAATACCGACGCCAAGGGCCCCATGATCAGCCTGGTCGTCGCGGTCGAGGAGGAAACCGAGCGATTCTACGGCCGCAGCTATCTGTTTTCGCTCGTCGCGTGGGCGCCGCGCACGCTGTGGCCCGATCGCCCCAACGACCTGGCGCACGAGTTTGCACTCGATGAGATCCCCAACTGGGAGCCGGGCTCGGGCCTTGGCTATTCGTTGCTAGCAGAGGCGTATTTGAACTTCGGTCCGGCCGGCGCCTTGGCCCAGTACTTCGTGCTGGCGTTCGCGCTTGGGCGAATGTGGGCGACGCTCTACAATCTCGTCGCCCGTTGTGGCGCGGCGGCGTATTGGCGGGCGATGCTGGCGGTCACCTACTTCGACATCCTGATTGTCATGCATCGGGCGCCCAGCTCCAGTATTTTGCAGGGCTGCATTTTCGAACTTCTCATCCCGGTCACAGCGTTTTGCATTTTGGATCGGCGGCAACGGCGGACGGCCGAGACGGCGCTGCCAGCGACGACTTCACGATCCGAATCGCAGGGCCCCGCCCTGCCCCGCCGACCCGTTGTGCCCTCCCGCTCCTCCCCTGGATACCGCACGGATGCGCGTTCTCTGGGTGCATAATTTTCGTTCGCACAGGCTCAATGCCGACGCCTGGATGCATGCGCTCGCCGCGGCCATGCGGCGTGCAGGCGTGGAGGTCGATCTGCACGCGACCGGCTCGTTGCGCGGACTTGGGAGACTCCTTGCCGTGAGGCGACGCATCACCCAGGCGTCGGCCGACTACGACGTTGCACACGCACAATTCGGCTCCGCGTGCGGCGTGGTCACGGCGCAGGCGCGCTGCCCGCGCGTGCTCTCGCTGCGCGGCACCGAGATGCTGGGGTGCGACGCCGGATCCTGGCGTTTGCGGCTCCACGGCCAGGCATCGCGGTGGATGACAGGCGCGACGCTGGGGCGCTATGCACGCGTGATCGTCATGTCGCACCGGATGCGCGCGGAAGTGGCGAAGTTTCATCAGCGGCATCAAGGCGTCGAGGTGTTGCCATCCGGAATCGATCTCGCGAAATTCCAGGCGATCGATCGGCGCGAAGCGCGGCGGAGGCTGGGGTTTGCCCACGACGTGCGGCCGTGGGTGTTGTTCGCGTCGCTGCGAGCCGAGAATCCCGTCAAGCGGCCCAAGCTGGCTCGCGCTGCGTTCGATCGAGCCCAGCTCCGCCGCACCGACCTGGTGCTCAAAACGCTGCATGGCGTCTCGCACGCGCAAGTCCCGCTGTGGATGAACGCGGCCAACGTGCTGCTTGTCACCTCCACGCGCGAAGGCTGGCCCAATGTGGTGAAGGAAGCGCTGGCGTGCCAAGTGCCGTTTGTCAGTACGGACGTGAGCGATCTTGTGCGGATCGCCGCCGTCGAGCCGAGCTGCACCGTCGCGGCCGCGGAGCCCGGCGCGCTGGCTGAGGGACTGTTGCGAGCGATCGACGCGGGACCAAGCGGTTTGCTGCGGCGGCACGTTGAGCCCATGGAGATCGAGACCACGGCGCGTCGGCTGCGCGCGATTTACGAGGACGCACTTGGATGGCGTCGCCGGCAGGCCGCCTGAAAACTTTCTCTTTGATTCGATCTCCATGCACGTGTGGCTGCTCCATATCGGCGAGGACCTTCCGGTGGACGCCGGTGCGCGCACGTACCGCTACGGCTACCTGGCCGAGGCGCTCGTCGCACGCGGGCATTCGGTGCTGCGGTGGGCGCCCACGTTTCGGCATTTTGGCAAGCAGCAGCGTTTTGATCGCGACGCCCGCGTCACCGTCCACACTGGCTACGAGATCCAGTTTGTTTACGCGCCGGGATACCGCCGCAACGTCGGACTGGCGCGGCTGCGGACGTATCGCGTGCTCGACCGCCGGTTGAGCGTGCTCGCGGAGGCCGAACGCTCGGCGCCGGATGTGATCGTGGCGGCGATTCCGTCGCTCGAGTGGGCTGCGACCGCCATCGAACTTGGCAGGCGTTTTCACTCCCGCGTGGTCGTCGATGTGCGCGATTTGTGGCCCGACGTCTTCCAGACGGCCGTGCCCCGTGGCATCCGCGCGGCCGGGCGGTGGTTGCTTGCGCCGTACGACCGGCTCGCCGGACGGGCGTGCCGAGGCGCCGACGCGCTGGCGGGCGTTTCGCAGCGCTATCTCGATTGGGCGCTGCGTCATGCCGGGCGAGAGCGGGGACCAAACGATCTTGTGGCGCCGATCGGATTCGAGCCGCAGGCAGTCGCTCGTGACGATGTCGCTCGCGCGCGCCTGGCGCTGCTCGCCCACGGGGTCGATTCGGCGCGGCCGACGTGCTTGTTTGCCGGTTCGTTCGAACGCAGCGCCGACCTGGACACGGTGCTCGATGCGGCCAAGCAACTGAATGCGGGCGGGCGCGGCGACGTTCAGTTCCTGTTGTGCGGCGCGGGCTCGCAGGCTGCGGCGCTCGCGCGGCGGGCCGCCGGTCTGCGGAACGTCATCCTGCCCGGCTGGTGCGATGCGGCGACGTTACACGCGGCCGCCTCGCTGTCCTCGATCGGCCTGTGCGCGTATGCGCCGCAGGCGACGCAGAGCTTGCCGAACAAGCCGTTCGAGTCCATGGCCCACAGGCTGGCCGTCGTTTCCAGTCTGCGCGGCGAGCTGGCCGAGCTGATCGCGCGGCATGACTGCGGCGTCACGTATCGCGCCGGCGACGTGGCAGCGCTCGCTGCGACCATCGACGAGCTCACACGGAACACGCGACGCCTGGCCGAGCTGCGGGCAAACGCGCGCACGGCCTGGGCGGAGAATTACCGCAGCGGCGAGATCTACGCGCGGTGGGCGGAGCAACTCGACATGCTGGCGGGAAATCGACGCGGGGCTCGCATTGCTGCGTAGGCAACGCTCGGAGAGTCGAGTCTCGGAGAGACTCGTCCACGTGGTCGCGTCTCTCACCAGACGCGAAATGGATTGAAGAAGCACCGATTCTATCGCGATTGGCTGAAACGGCCCTTCGACGTAATCGTCGCAGCGGCAGCGATCGTTGCATGCGCGCTTCCCATGGTGATCGTCGCGATTGCGGTGCGGTGGAAAATGGGCGCGCCGGTAATATTTTCCCAACCGCGCCCGGGGCGGGGCGGGCGCGTGTTTTGCTGCTTGAAGTTCCGCACGATGACCGACCAGCGCGACGCCAACGGGCGGCTGCTGCCCGACGAGCGGAGGTTCACCCCTTTTGGTCGCTGGCTGCGCAGCACGAGTCTCGATGAGCTGCCCGAGCTGTGGAACGTGCTCCGCGGCGACATGAGCCTGGTTGGCCCGCGGCCGCTGCTCGTGGAGTATCTCGACCGCTACACGCCCGACCAAGCGCGGCGGCACGAGGTGCGGCCGGGCATCACGGGGCTGGCTCAGGTAAGCGGCCGCAATACGCTCGACTGGCCGCGGCGCCTCGCGCTCGATGTGGAGTACGTGGACCGTGCGACATTCGGACTCGATTTGTGGATCCTCGTGCGGACGATCGTCGCCGTCGCGACGCGAAGGGGCGTCAGCGCGGAGGGGCACGCAACGGCAGTGCGATTGGACGAGTGGCAGGATCGCGCGGCGGGGCAACCTCGACCAAGCTTGGTCGGGGTTCGCTGACGTTGCGGCAGATGAAAGCGGGGAGTTTGATGCAACGCGAGATCGTCATCATCGGCGCCGGCGGGCATGGCAAGGTCGCGGTGCGCGCCGCTCAGGCGGCGGGAATGCGGGTCAACGCGGTTTACGACGACGATCCCGCCAAGCTCGGCGCTCGCATTTGCGGCGTGCCTGTGGCCGGCGCCGTCCGCGATTTGCTCGAGCGGCCGCCGCACGTGCCCGTGCACGTGGCCGTGGGTGACAATCTGCGGCGTCTGGAGTTTGGCCGCCAACTGCAAGGTAATCTGGCGACGATCGTGCATCCCGCGGCCGTCATCGATGAATCGGTGCGGCTCGGTCCAGGATGCCTCGTGCTGGCTGGTGCGATCGTTCAAGTGGGCGCGACGATCGGCGCGCTGGCGATCATCAACGACAATGCCACCGTGGAGCACGACGCTTGTGTCGGCGAGGGAGCCCACGTGGCGCCTAGCGCCTGCCTCACCGGCGGCGTCCACGTGGAAGCAGGCGTGCTTGTCGGAGCGCGGGCCGTGGTGCTGCCGCGGCTGAGCGTGGGCGACGGAGCGACGGTGGGCGCCGGCGCGGTGGTGACGCGCGATGTGCCGACGGGGGCAACGGTCGTGGGCAATCCGGCCCGCGTGGTGCGTTCGGGCGTGGACGAAGCGAAGACGCAAGCGGCGGGGGCGCAGCGGCGCTCCCAGATCTACTTGTCGCCGCCGCACATGTCGCCCCGGGAACGAGAGCTTCTCCTCGCGGCATTCGAGTCGAACTGGATCGCCCCGCTCGGACCGCAGGTGGATGCGTTCGAGGCGGAGTTCGCCGCGAAGCTCGGCGTCGCGCATGCCGTCACGCTCAGCAGCGGCACGGCGGCGCTGCACTTGGCGCTGCTCGCCGCGGGCGTCGGCCCCGGCGATGCGGTACTGTGTTCGACGCTCACGTTCGCGGCGACGGCCAATGCCATCCGCTACGTCGGCGCCGAACCCGTCTTCATCGACAGCGAACGCGCGAGCTGGAACATCGACCCGGCCGTCGTCGAGGTCGAGCTGTGCGATGCGTCCCAGCGCGGGCCGCTGCCCAAGGCCGCGGTGATCGTCGACGTGTGCGGGCAGTGCGCCGATTGGGACCCGATTCTCGCGGCCTGCCGCCGCTGGGGCGTCACGACGATCGCCGACTCGGCCGAATCGCTGGGAGCTATGTATCGCAGCCAGCCGGCCGGCACGATGGCCGACATCGGCTGCTACTCTTTCAACGGAAACAAGATTATTACCACCAGCGGCGGCGGCATGCTGGTCACCGCCAATCCTGCATGGGCCGAGCGCGTGCGGCATCTCGCCACACAGGCTCGCGACCCCGCACCGCACTACCAACACTCCCGTGTGGGTTACAACTACCGGTTGAGCAACCTGCTGGCGGCGGTGGGCCGCGGGCAGCTCGAGCTGCTGGAAGATCGCGTCGCGCGACGGCGGGCCAACTTCGCGCACTATCGCGACGCGCTCGCGGACGTGGCGGGAATCGAGTTCATGCCTGAGGCCGATTACGGGCAGTCGACTCGATGGCTCACGTGCCTCACGTTGGACGAGCGACGCATCGGCGTCACGCCCGTTGAAGCGTGCAGGCGGCTGGCCGCGGAGCAAATCGAAGCCCGGCCAATGTGGAAGCCGCTGCATTTGCAGCCGGCGTTTGCGGATCATCGGGTTCGCGGCGGGGCGGTGGCGGAGGAGATCTTCCGCCGCGGGCTGTGTCTGCCGAGCGGGTCGAGCTTGACGGCGGAGGATCGCGAGCGCGTCTTAGGTTCGTTGCGTCGAGTGCTCGAAGTCGGCGCGACGCGACGCGTGGCATAAGGAACGGCCAAGTGAATGTCCTCGATGGGCAGCACTCTTCAGAAACCTCTGATCCCCTCCCCTTAATGGGGAGGGTTAGGGGTGATGGAAGCGTGTACCCGCCTCGCCCCCCTCCCCAGCCCTCCCCACCGAGGGGAGGGAGCCAGATATCCTTTTTTGAGTCGCCGCTCACGCGGTAACTCGTTCGCGCTGCATTCAACGGGCGCGGCTCACTTCCACGTTCCCGCGAGCGTGAACGCGTAGTCGACCGCTTCGACCTGAGCTCGGTCTTCACCGCCCTGGTCGTGGCGGGCGGTCACCCAATCGAAACCGCGAACCTCGTTGTAGTAGGCGCCGCCGCTCATGTAGGCGCCCCACACCTTGGCAGCCAGCACGTCGTTGCCGGCCGAGTCGTACAGCACGGCGCGGTCGTTGCCGCCGGTGGCATACGCCTTGGCCGAGTCAAAGCCGCGGGCGTCGTTGAAGTACGTGTTGTTGTACATGACGGCCCGCGTCGACCAGGCCGCGTAGATATCGTCGCCGAGGGAGTCGTAGAACACGGCCTGGTCGAGCCCCGTCGAGGCGTGGGCCGTCACTTTCCTGAAGTTCCGCGCTTCGTTAACGAAGCCGACGCCCGACATGACCGCCCGCGTGGGCGTGGCCAGGAATACGTCGTTGCCGGCCGAGTCGAACAGGGCGGCCCGGTCGTTGCCGCCGGAGCCATAGGCCGTCGTGCGGTCGAAGCCTCGGGCCTCGTTGTAAAACGCGGCGCCCTGCATGATCGCGCGGTCGGCGTAGGCGACGAACACCTCGTCGCCGGCGGTGTCGATGAACCCCGCACGGTCGTTGCCGCCGCTGGCAAAGGCGGTCGTGCGGTAGAACCCGCGGGCTTCGTGGTAGAACGCGGCGCCCTGCATGATCGAGCGGTCGGCGTAGGCGACGAACGTTTCGTCGCCAGCCGAGTCGTACATGAAAGCACGATCGTCGGGCGTCGTCGAATAGGCGATTGTCCGGTCGAAGCCATAGCTATCGTTCGTATAGCCGGCGCCGCGGAGCGTCGCGCCGCCGGCGCGGGTTTCGAACACGTCGGCGCCGGCAGAGTCGTAGAACGCGGCGCGATCGTCGCCTGTCGAAGCGTGCGCTGCCGTCGCGGCGAACCCGATGGCTTCGTTGCTGTAGCCGGCGCCGCTCATGCGCACGCGGTCCGGGCGGGCCTCGTAGGCATCGTCGCCGGCGGAATCGTAGAGTGCGAGGGAATCGGCTCCGCCGCCGCTGAAGGCCGTGACGTTCTCGACGCCGGCGGCGGTCAAGCTGTAGCTGGCCGACGAAACGCTGGCCACGCCGACGTGCAGCTCGACGGACTCGGCGGCCGTCGAGCCGCGGAACACGAACGTATCGTTGCCGGCGCCGGCGTCGATTGTGAAGTGATGGGCCTCGTTGCCCGAGAAGTTGTACGCGACGCCGTTGACGCTGACGACGAACGTCGCACCGGCGGTGACTTCGATCGCGTCATCGCCCGCCGTGCCGGCGACGGTCACCGCGAGCCCGTCGTGGCTCACGAGATTCAGGAGCTTGAAGTCGACGTCGCTGGCGGAGCCGGTAACGCGGAGGAAATACTCGGCGCCGGCGGTTGCAGCGAGGTCGACGCGGGACTGCCCGCCGCCGCTCGTGCCCGCCGCGACCTGATGCATGTCAGCGTTGAAAAGCGCGAGCTGTACGCCCGGGCCCGCGCCGCTGAACTGAGCGAGTGCGGTGAGCAGCCCGTCGCGCGTGGCTTGAAGGCGATACCACTGCTCGCCGGCAACGGCCACATCGTTCTGCAAGCCGTAGGCAACGGCGCCCCAGTCGGAATACGAGAAGCCGGAGTCGGCTTCGAGCGTTGCGGTAAACGTGTAATTGCCTAACCCTGTCGTCGAGGTGAGGGCCACGGCGTACGCCTGCCCGGCGGTGACCGCAAAGCTCACCGTGCCGCTGGAATCGCTCGACGGCGTGGCGCCGTGGACCTGCCACCGCGGCGTCATCTCCTGCGAGCCGTCGGCCGCAATTGTGACCGTACCGCTGGCGCCGGCAGTAAAGGTGAAGTAGTCGGCGTCGGTGAGCGTGCCGATGGCCCCGCTCATCGTCGTGGAGCCGCTGAGCGAACCCAGGTTGAACGCCGTGCCGAGCGTCGAGCCGAACTCGTCGGCCGGCATCAGCGCGTCGATCGCGCGGCCCAGGTTGAGCCGCTTGTAATTCTGGCCGGTCGCCGCGTCGTAGAACGTGTCGGCCGTCGCCATCATGTGGTCGTAGATCACGTCCTGCGTGATGCCGGTCATGCCGATGAATTCCATCGCCTGCCGGATCAGCACGCTGGCGCCGGCCACATAAGGGGCGGCCATGCTCGTGCCGCTCATCGTGGCGTAGTCGTCGGCCGCGCCGTTCTTGTTGCCCTTGTAGTCGGGCACGGTGCTGGTGATGTTCTGGCCCGGCGCCGCGATGGCGCGGTTCAATCGCTGGCTGAACGAACTGAGAGCGCCCGTGCTGGTGGTGGACATCACCGGCACGACGTACTGACTTGCGGCCGGATAGCTGAGCCCCGGCGCGTTATAGCTCGTAAAGCTATTGCCGGCCGAGACCGCGATGAAGATGCCGTCGGCTTCGAGCTGTGCGAACTCGTCTTCGAGCTTCGCCCAGTCGGGAATCGTCGAGGCGTTCCAACCGGAGACGCCGAGCGATAAATTGACCGCGGTGATCGGATTTTCAAAACTGTTGCGATTCGCGTGAATCCAGCGCAGCGCATTCTCGACCCAACTGAAGAAGCCCTGCCCCGTGTCGTTGAACACGCGGAGCGAAACGAAGTCGACGCCCGGCGCCACGCCGGAGTTGCCCGGCGCGTTGCCGCCGACGATGCCCGCGACGTGCGAGCCGTGGCCCCCGGAAGGACCGTCGTCGTACGGAGCGCCGTCGTTCTCTTCCGTGAAGTCCCAGCCGCCCACCACGCGGTAATTGGCGCCGAAACCGCCGCCGAGGGCGAAATGATCCCACGCGATGCCGCTGTCGATGACGGCCACGGTCTGTCCGCGGCCGGTGAAACCGTAGTTGTTTTGAACGTTGAACCAACCGGTCAGGTTGTGGGCCTGTGTGAGGAACTGCTCGACGCTATTGAATGCCGCGTCGACCGCGGCCTGATCGTCGGGGTTGATCCAGAAGTCGGCGCCAGCGCCCTGATGATAGGCCGGCAGGTCGAGCACGGGGGAGGCGTGCTGCACGAGCTGGTCGCCCGCGTCGTCGCCTGAGGCGCCGTTCGCGCCGAGATAATCGACAAGCGGATCGGCCGCCATGACGCGGCGATCCTCCAAGCGCTCCATGCGCGCGCCCAAGCGGCGCGGCCCCCTCGAGTCCTTTGCCATCGATCCATCCCCTCAAGCGGCGCGCTGGCACGCGACTTTCGCTCGTGCGCGCGATCCCACGAACGGGATGGCGCACACGCGGCGTGCGAAGTCGGCGAGCGACGCGGCCTACGCCGGCACTTGTGGAAAAGTGTGGTGACGCGGCCGCAGAGGGCGACGGCCAAGTCGTGATGAGTTGCGCGAGCGAGCTTGCTTGGTCTTCGAGCGCTAACGAAGGGAAGGAGCGCTCGAGGAGCTCGCGGTCACCGCAACTCTAAGTCACATCCGCGCGCAGCGTCCGTGACTCGGATCGCAACTTAACGCCACGGGCGCCCACGCCCGCACGGCCAGCGGCATCCACACTTGCTCACGGTGACGAACCTCCACGTTCGCCGCGGGAGCGATGCCTGCCGGCGACGTCATGTTGCCGGATCGCAACCATTCTACGGGCGTGTGCAGTAGTTGTTCACTGGGGGGGATGCGACAATGTGGGCGGGCAGCGCAGGAATTCGCCAGCAAGCTTTTCGCAATCGTCAAACTCTCCCATCCATGAAAGCCACCGGCTCTGCCGGTGGACCGTTTCGTGGCGTTCACGTGGCGTTCACCGAGTCCGCCGGCAGAGCCGGCGGCTTTTATTTCGATGCAATTTCAATGGGCATTGCTAGCGGGACTTGCCGTGCTCGCGGCCCTGAGCCTGATTGCGCCGCCCTATCCCGAACAGCAATGGCTGCAGCATATTCCGACCGTCGTGTCGCTGCCGGCGCTGGTCTGGACGGCGCGCAAACGGCTGCTCTCGACGGCGGCGCTCGCATGCCTCGCCGCGATGCTGGCGCTGCATGTGATCGGCGCCCGGTGGATCTACTCGTATGTGCCCTACGAGCGCTGGAGCGACGCGCTGGTGGGCAGCGGCCCGCGCGAGTGGTTCGGATGGACGCGCAATCACTACGATCGGCTGGTGCACCTCGCGTTCGGATTGCTCATGCCGTTGCCGATCGCCGAGACAGCCGCACGCTACGGCGGGCTCTCGAGCCGCGGGGCGCTGGCGTGGGCGATTGCCGTCGTCGCGGCGGTCAGCGCTGCGTACGAAGTGTTCGAGTGGTTGCTGGCGATCATCGCGGCGCCTGACGTGGCGGACCAATACAACGGCCAGCAAGGCGACCCGTGGGACGCACAGAAGGACATGGCGCTGGCGATGGCGGGCAGCGTCGTGGCAATAGCTTGGATTGCGGCCCACAATCGCCTTCGCCCTCCGGTCCCCTCCCCTTGATGGGGAGGGAGCCAGAGGGGACTTCTGTGTTCGAGCCCTCGCTGCCAGGGGAAATCTAGCGCCGCCGAAAGAATATTCCGCCCCCGCGATGCTGGCCGCCGAACCGCCCGCGGTGAGATTGCTCCCAGCGGACGGAGCCGTAGTTGACGCCGCTGATGTTGAAGCTGCGGTAGGGATTCCGCAGGTTGACGGGCGGGGCCGCGTCGGCGGGACGTACGTCGGCGGCCAGGGCAATCGCCGCGGCGAACAGAACACAGGAAAGTTTGCGGAGCATGGCACGCCTCTTTCGAGAAAGCCGCCGAGCAGGCGTTAAGGGGGATTATACGCGGCGCTTATGTAATGCGGCAAAGGCCCCGTCCCGGAGGGACGCCATGATATTAGCCCAGCGATTCCCAGGATTATGCATCTGCTATCAGGGCCCCGGAGGGGCCAAGTCATGTAGCCAGGCGGCGTCAGCCCCTGGTCA
>CAYSFP010000050.1:0-33793 GCA_964430075.1 uncultured Planctomycetaceae bacterium
GCCGCTGCCAGGCGAGGAAGTCCGCGCCGTCGACGGCGCCGTCGTTGTCGAAGTCGCCCGGTAAGCTGGCGTCGACAATGTCGATGTATTTGGCAAGAAATGCGTCGCCTCCGCCTGCGTGAGCTCCCGCCAAACTGCCGTTGGTATCACCCGCGACGTAGACATTGCCCAGCCCGTCGGCCGAGATGCCATTGGCACTCTCCGCCGCCGCCGTGCCGAATTGGTGGGTCCAAAGGAGCGTGCCGCTGGCGTCATACTTGCCCAACCAGGCATCGTTGCTGATCGAACCCGCGACGTAGACATTTCCCAAACTGTCGGCCGAGAGCGCGCGCGCGGACTCGTTGCCTGTCGTGCCGAACTGGCGGGTCCACTGAAGAGCGCCTCCCGCGTCGTACTTGGCAAGCCACGCGTCGAGGCCTCCGTTGAGGCCGGCCAGATCCCCGTGGGTGGTGCCCGCAACGTACACGTTCCCGATCCCGTCCGCCGAGACGGCCCAACTCCCGTCGCTGCTCGACGTGCCGAGCTGGCGAGTCCACAGGAGCGTACCGCTTGGATCGTATTTGGCCACCCAGGCGTCGATGCCGCCCAGGTTAGCGCCGGCAAGAGTACCGGTTGTTCGACCCGCTATGTAGACATTTCCCAATCCGTCGGCCGAAACAGCTTCCAGGTTGTCGGTTCCCGTTGTGCCAAGTTGGCGAGTCCACAAGAGCGCGCCTGTCGGGTCATACTTGCCCACCCAGCTGTCCGTTCCGCCTGCGTTGGCGCCGGCCAAGTTGCCTTGTGTACTACCCGCGAGATAGACGTTCCCCAATCTGTCGGCCGAAATGCGGATTCCAGTGTCCTCCTGTGCCGTCGTGCCGAGTTGGCGAGTCCACAGCAGCGTGCCCTCGGCATTGTACTTTCCTACCCAGGCGTCGGCGTTGCCCGCGTTGGGGCCGGCCAGATCGCCGTAGGTGAAGCCCGCGACATACACGCTCCCCAACCCGTCGGCCGAGACGGCGGTCCCGGAGTCACTTGCCGTCGAGCCGATCTGGCGGGTCCAGTCGAGCGTTGGGTCCGCGGCCGCGGCGCTCGCCATTCCCCAGGCCGTTGCCACAATAGCGAGCGCGAGCGCCGCACCGCGGCGCGCGGCCCGAACCGCGTTGCTCGCCCCGCGGCGGAGAACTACGATACACCTGGACGCCCGTTTCGCGTTCCTTCCGCCCGCCTGCGAACCCGCTTTGGACGAGCCCGCTATGGAACTGTCGATCGAAGCCACGTACGAAGACGGCGTGCTGAAGCCGGCCTCGCCGCTGCCATTGAAGGAACACGAAACCGTTCGCGTGACGATCGTGGATAAGGCGGAGCGGCGCGTCGATCGGGTCCGGGCGACGGCGGGGCTCGTCGCCTGGAACGGAGATGCGGAGACGCTCGAGCGGATCGCGCTGGACGCTGAATTCGATTGGCGGGAAGCACCGTGAATTTTGCCCAGATTCCCGCCGGCGCAAGCGTCCTGCTCGACGCCAATGTGTTCGTCTATCACTTTGGGCGGCACGCGGTCTTGCAACCCGCTTGCCAGCAATTGCTGGAACGCGTCGCGCGCGGCGACGTTGTGGGGTTCTCCTCCAGCGACGTGCTCAGCGACGTCGCCCACCGCATGATGACCATCGAGGCCGCTGGCAAGTACGGCTGGCCCATGACCGGCATCGCTTATCGGCTCCAGCGGCATCCGGCCGAACTGCAGGCGCTTGCGCAATTCCGACAGGCGGTGGAAGAGATTCCCCAGTTTGGCGTCCAGGTGCTGCCGATCACGGCCGGCGATGTCCTCGCGGCCGCGGCATTGAGCCAGCAGCACGGCCTGCTCTCGGGCGACGCATTCAACTGTATTTTCCATGGCTCGCTAGGGGGTATTGAGCCAGCAGCACGGCCTGCTCTCGGGCGACGCGCTCATCGCCGCCGTCATGCAGCAGCAGGGGCTGACCCACCTCGCCAGCGGCGACGCCGACTTCGACCGCGTGCCGTGGATCACCCGGTTCGCACCCGCCTGAGCGGCCGACCGGGAGGACGGCCAACGGTTGGCGATTCTCTCCGAGAATCGCTGCGCGTCTCGGAGAGACGCGGCCACATCGGGCGATTCGGGCGCGACCAGCGGTCACGGTTTTCTGGGGGAGGGGCATGCGGTTCTCCAGGCGGAAGGTTCGTGAGTGGATGGTTCTGGCGTCCCGGCGGGCGTGTCACGCCGGCTGTTTTCGGGTCGGGGCGGCGCCGCCCGAGTCGTCGCGGGGCGAGCCCCCCGAAAGTCCTCGCGCGATGGTCCCCTACTCCTAATCCAGCAAACCGCCGGCGATCTGGTCGCAAAATCTGGGAAGTTTAGGAGAATTTTTTATTTTGACTGGGGATGAGGCCGGGACGGGGAGCGACGTGACGCCGCCCCGGGCGGTAAAAATCGCGGGGAAAACCACGTTTTTGCCGGGCCTGGCCGCTTCGTCGGACGGACTGGCCGCTTCAGCGGCCAGTCGGCCCCGGAGGACGCCGCGCCTCCGAGAGAAACTCCCCCCCTCGAAACCCGAACGCCCGCATGCGACCGTGGCAGGAGAACGGCAGAGTCATAACAACGAGGACACTCGTCGAAGCGAGCCGCTTCGACCACGACCACGTAGTCGAAGCGGCCCGCTTCGATGTCCCTGCACGCCAAACCAGGTGACTTTGCGGCGCTGGCCGCTCGATGGTGGTGGCGTGCACGGCGGCGGCATAAAATGGCGGCTTCCCTCCGGGCGCCATCGCGCGCCCCGGCTCCGCACCCCCGGCCGGCCTCGTCATGCGCTGCGTTGCACTCGCCCCCGCGCTGCTGACCGCTTTCAGCGTGCTGCTGCTTGTCGGCGCGTCGCCCGCGAATGCGGCCGTCGACTTTGAGACCGAGATCCAGCCGATCCTCGAGTCGGCCTGCCTCCGCTGCCACAACGAGGCGAACGCCGAGGCCGGCCTGCGGCTCGATACCCGTGCCGCGGCCCTGGCCGACGACGAGCACGCCGCGGCGATCGTTCCGGGCGATCCCGAGGCGAGCAATCTGTACGCGCTGTGCGTCGTGCCGGCGGACGACCCGCTGATCATGCCGCCCGACGGGGCGCCGCTCGACCCGTCGCAGACGGCCCGCCTGCGGCAGTGGATCGAAGAGGGCGCCCCTTGGCCGGAGGACGCGACGCTGGAAGTGCAGCCGCGGATCAGCTTCGTCGAGCATGTGCAGCCGATCCTCGAATCGAACTGCCTGTCGTGTCACTCGGGCGAGCACCTCGAAGGCGACCTCGACCTGGCCAATCGCGAGGCGGCGTTCACGACGGGCATCAGCCCGCCGGCGATCGTGCCCGCGCATCCCGAGGCCAGCTCGCTGTATCAGCTCACCGCGGTGGCGGCGGATGATCCCACGCTGATGCCGCCGGCCGACAAGGGCGGCCCGTTGCCGGTTGACTCGATCGAGATCCTGCGCCTGTGGATCGCCCAGGGCGCCATCTGGCCGGCCGACGTGACGCTGCGCACGCGGCCGAAGCCGCCGATCAACATGCCGACGCCCGACACCATGCAGCTCGTGCGGAGGCTGCACGCGCTGATCACCGAGAGGGCGCAGCGCGACGCGGAGGCTGAAACAGCGGGCGGCGACTACACGGCGAACATCCCGCTCACCGGCGTGCCGTACCATATGGTCGCGCTCGCCGGCGGCGAATTCTCGATGGGCAGCCCCGATGACGAGCCGGGTCGCCAGGAAGACGAAGGCCCGCAAGCCACGGTCGCGGTCGACGAATTCTGGATCGGCAAATACGAAGTCTCCTGGGACGAGTACGAACCGTTCATGCTCAACCAGGTCGAGCGCTATAAGAACGGCGCCCGCAAGGACTTCGACCCGGCGGTGCACAACGACGTCGACGCGGTGAGTGGCCCGACGGCGCCCTACACGGAAATGAGCTTCGGCATGGGGCAGCTTGGGTTTCCCGCGATCTCGATGACCCACCACGCCGCCAACAAGTATTGCCAGTGGCTGAGCGCCCAGACCGGCCACTTCTACCGCCTGCCCACCGAGGCCGAGTGGGAGTACGCCTGCCGCGCCGGCACGGACGGCGCGTACTCGTTCGGCGACGACGCGGCCGCCCTCGAAGAGCACGCGTGGTACCTGGGCAACAGCAGCGAGAAGTACCAACTCATCGGCAAGAAGGCCCCCAACCCCTGGGGCCTGCACGACATGCACGGCAACGTCGCCGAGTGGTGCGCCGATCAGTACGTGCCCGACTATTTCCAGCGGCTGCACGCGGCGGGGGGAACGCCCGCAAATCCGTTCGTCCGCCCGCAAACCCTGTATCCCCGCAGCGTCCGCGGCGGCAGTTGGTTCGACGAGCCCGAGCGGCTCCGCGCGGCGGCCCGCCGCGGCAGCGACCGCACGTGGCAGCAGCAGGATCCCCAATTGCCCAAGAGCGTGTGGTATCTTACGGACGCCCAGTGGCTGGGTTTCCGCATCGTCCGACCGAAGAAGGTCCCGTCCGTCGAGGAGATGTACTTTTACTGGAACAGCTCGACCAATAAGCTGTAAGCAAGGCAAGGAGATTGACCACAGAGGACACAGAGGACACGGAGAAGGAAGAAGGAGGGAACTAGGAAGGAAGAGGTTTTCGTATTGCACCAGCGATTCTTCCTTCAGAATTCTTACTTCTTACTTTTCTCCTCTCTGTGTCCTCCGTGCCCTCTGTGGTAAATCCTTTCTTGGAATTTGGTCGTTAGACATTCCAAATACCGATCCCCATGTAGTATTTCCAACCCACAAGGGCTCATCCCATGTCGCAAGAATCGCTTCACGCCGATCGTCGTGACTTCATCAAGATCGCCGGCGCCGCCACGGCCCTGGGCGCCATCGCCGCCCCGCGCGTGTTCGCCGCCGCGGGCGCCCAGCAGAAGTTCCAGCTCGCCCTGATCGGCTGCGGCGGCCGCGGCACCGGCGCCGTCGCCGACGCCATCAACGGCTCGAAGCATCCGATTCAGCTCGTCGCCATGGCCGACGTGTTCCAAAGCAAGGTCGACGAGAGCTACAACAACCTCAGCTACGTCGCCCAGGAGAAGCCCGACGCGATCGACGTGCCCGAGGATCGCCGCTTCGTCGGCTTCGACGCGTACAAGCACGCGATGGACTGCCTGAACCCCGGCGACATTGCGATCTTCGCCTCGCCGCTGGCGTTCCGCTGGGTGCACTACCAGTACGCCATCGAAAAAGGCCTCCACGTGTTCATGGAAAAGCCGGTCGTGGCCGATGCCCCTTCGGGCAAGCGGATGCTCGAGCTGGCGAAGAAAGCCGACGAGAAGAACCTGAAAGCCGGCGTCGGCCTCATGGTCCGCCACTGCCGCGGCCGGCAGGAACTGCACGACCGGATCGCCGACGGCGAGATCGGCGACATCATCTGCCTGCGGGCCTACCGCATGCACGACCGCGTGGCCACGTGCTTCTCCGACCCCAAGCCGGCCGACAAGAGCGAGCTGCTGTGGCAGATCGAGCGCTTCCACAGCTTCATCTGGGCCAGCGGCGGGTTGTTCAACGACTTCTACATCCACCAGATCGACGAGTGCTGCTGGATGAAGAACGCCTGGCCGGTGAAGGCCCAGGCCCTGGGCGGCCGCCACTTCCGCGGCAATTTCGTCGACCAGAACTTCGACGCCTACGCGGTGGAGTACACCTTCGAGGACGGCTCGAAGTTCTTCTTCGACGGCCGCACGATGGCCGACTGCTACGACGACATGTCGAGCATCGCCCACGGCTCGAAGGGCGCGGCGATCATCAGCACCTCCGGCCACACGCCGGGCCGCGTCCGGACGTTCAAAGGGCAGAACACGAAGTTCGACACCAGCGAAGCTGAAAAGGAAGCCCGGCTGTGGGCCTTCCCGCAGCCGGAGAAGACGCCCTACGAGCTGGAGTGGACCGACCTCATCGAGGCGATCGTCAACGACACGCCGTACAACGAAGTGCCCCGCGGCGTCGAAGCGAGCATGGTCTCGAACCTCGGCCGCATGGCCGCCCACACCGGGCAGGAAATGACGCTCGAGCAAATGTGGAACTGCCCGCACGAGCTCGCCCCGGGCATCGCCGAGTTCACGATGAACAGCGCGGCGCCGGTGCACGCGAACGCCGAAGGGCGATACCCGGTGCCGATGCCGGGCGTGAATCGCGATCGGGAGTATGGGGACGCGTGGGTGTAATTGTTGACGCGAGATTTCAATTCGGTTCCACGTTACGGCCCGCCGGTGGGAGTATCCCCGGCGGGTCGCCTGTCTTGGCGGGGTTTCCACATAAGTCTCTCTGGCTATCGCCAATCCCTTATGGGATTGAATCAAACAGCCCGGTGTTGATCGCTCTCGCGATCTACCTCGGGTCGTCTCGTAGGCTGGGACGGCAACTCTGAAGGAGTTGCATCGCACTCGAACTTGGCCAGCCGATTCAGGTGCGCCCGTGGTATACTTGTATTCTGACGCCCGTTCCCGGCATCAAACGAGCCCTTTTATGCTTCAATTCACAGGCCATTTCAACGGTCAGTCGATCACGCCTGACGAACAGGTGGAGATTCCGCTGAACGTCCCGTTGCGCGTAACGATTGAGCCGGCGCCCGTTGAATCGCCGTCGAACGTCGATTGGAAATTCCTCTTGGAACTCGCGGCCGACTGCGCGATTGAAGGCCCGTCAGACCTCGCCGAACGGCACGATCATTACGCGCATGGAAAGCCCGACGAATGACGTCCCGATTCGTCGATTCGCACTATCTACCGGCGCTGCTCAATTCGCGCGATCAAGATCACGCCGCCGCCGTTCAGTGGAGTCAGGGACGCGTCGGCCGGCTTGTCACGACCACATGGGTTCTGGTCGAAGTCGCCGACGCGCTGTCCGGAGTCAAGTCTCGCCTGCGAGCGGCCCATTTTCTGCAAATGTTCCAGCGTGCGGCATTCGTCGAGGTCGCCGCCCCGACCCAAGAGCAGTTCCAACGCGCCCTCGACCTGTACCAACAACGCCCCGACAAAGATTGGTCGCTCACGGACTGCGTCTCGTTCAACCTCATGAACGAGCGAGGCATCACAGAGGCCCTCACGGCCGATCGACATTTCGAGCAAGCCGGTTTTCGGGCCTTACTCCACGGCGCCTGAATCGTTGCGGTCAGTTTTTGCTATATTGAATCGACTGACATTGCACGACCTCGCCCTCCGCACCGCCATGCCCACTCCCCACGCCCTCACCCGCCGCGACGCGCTCCGCGCCGGCGCCCTCGCCGCTCTCCCGCTGGTCGCCGGCCGCCGCGCTCGCGCTGCACAAGAGACTGCCGCCCCGCTTCGCATCGCCCAGATCGGCGTCGCGAATCAGGGCCGCTCCGACATGGACGCGATCGCCTCGGCGCCGCACGCGAAGATCGTCGCGCTGTGCGACGTCGACCAAACGTTTCTCGACGCGGCCCATAAGGACTACGCCGGCGCCCGCACGTTTCGCGACTATCGCAAGCTCTTCGACGAAATGGGCGACGAGCTGGACGCCGTGGTCGTCTCCACGCCCGACCACATGCACGCCGCGATCGCGCTCGAGGCGATGCTCGCCGGCAAGCACGTGTACGTCGAGAAGCCGCTGGCCCACAACCTGGCCGAGCTGCGCCGCATGCGGGACGTGGCGGCAGAGCAGGGCGTCGTCACGCAGATGGGCACGCAGATTCACGCCCACGAGGCCTACCGCACCGCCGTCGCCATGCTCCAGCAAGGCGCGCTGGGCCGCATCCGTGAAGCGTACTCGTGGATCGAAAATTCCCGAACGCAGCCAGAGCCCCTCGGCGACCGCTCCGACCCCGTGCCGCCCACCCTTGACTGGGACCTGTGGCAAGGCGTGGCCCCGCCGCGCTCCTTCGTCGCCGGGCAGTTCCACCCCTTCAACTGGCGGCTGTGGCGGGCCTACGGCGGCGGCACGCTCGGCGACATGGGCTGCCACCTGCTCGATCCGCTGTTCGGCGGCCTGGGGCTCGAGCCGCCCACGGCCGTCCTCTCGCTCGGCCCCGCCCACTCCGCCGAAGCGTTCGCCGAGCAGGCCGAGGTACGGTACACGTTCGCCGGCACGCCGGCCACGACCGACCCCTTCACGCTCACCTGGATCCACGGCCGGCTCCCCGCGCCCGAGGCGCTCGCCGAGCTGCCGCCCACCGAAAAACTCCCTGGCGGCGGCTCGCTGGTCGTCGGCGAGCGGGGCGTCATGGTGCTGCCCCACTGGTCGATGCCGACGTTCTTCAGCGGCGGCAAGCCCATGGACCTCGACGTGACGTCGGCCGGCAGCGTCGACCACTACCACGAGTGGGTCGCCGCCTGCCGCGGCGAGGGTGCAACCACGACGCCGTTCGCGTACGCGGCGAAGGTCACCGAAACGGTCCTCGTCGGCACGCTCGCCGGCGCCTTGCCCGAGCAGCCGCTCGCGTGGAACTCCGCCGCCCTGGCGTTCGACTCCGCCGCCGCCAACGCGCTGGTCCGGCGCACCTACCGCGACGACTGGCGGCCCGCGGGCCTGTGACCTGGACGAGGCTGGCGCCGCGCTTTCTGGTTACAATCGCGACATTGTGCGCACGAAGTGGCCGCGTCTCTCACCAGACGCGAATGCCAGTTTCGGAGAAATTGGCCCACTTGGCGCGAGCCCCGCACTTTCGGCTGACTCCAGGGATCCACGCCATGCCGCCGCGTCGCATCACGTCGCCCATCGCCCTCCTGTGGATTGCGGCTGTCGCCGCGATCTGCGTCTTGCCCACCCGTGCCGCCGAGCCCAAATACGATCTCGTCATCAAGAGCGGCCGCGTCGTCGACGGCACAGGCGTCCCATGGTTCCAGGCCGACATTGCCGTGCAGGACGGCCGCATCGCCAAGATCGGCCGCATCGCCGCGGACGACGCCCGCGAAACGATCGATGCCGCGGGGCTGATCGTGGCGCCGGGGTTCATCGACATGATGGGCCAGACTGCCACGCCGCTGCTCGAGGACCCCTCCACCGCGATCAACCTGCTCACGCAGGGCATCACTACGATCAACGCCGGCGAGGGCGACTCCGCCGCGCCGCTGGTCGAGGCTGACGCCCGGCGCCTCGGCTGGCAAACCATGGGCGAGTACTTTCAAATGCTCGACCTCAAGGGCTTGCCGGTCAACGTGGTGCAAACGGTCGGCCTGACGAAGATCCGCGAGATCGTCCTCGGCGACCAGGATCGCCGCCCCTCCGACGAGGAACTCGACCGGATGCGCGGCCTGGTGCGCGAAGCGATGGACGCCGGCGCCATCGGCGTCTCGACGGCGCTCATTTACCCGCCGGCCGTGTATGCGACGACCAAGGAGATCGCCGCGCTGGCGAAGGTCGCCGGCGAGCGCGGCGGCCGCTACTACACGCACATGCGCAACGAGGGCGACCGGCTGCTGGAGGCGATCGATGAAGCGATCGAGATCGGCGCCGAAGCGGGCACGCCGGTCCACATCTTCCACCTCAAGGCGGCCGGCGAAGGCAATTGGGGCAAGCTGCCGCAGGCGATCGCCCGCATCAAGGCCGCTCGGACCGCGGGGCTGCAGATTGCCGCCGATGTCTACCCATATCAAATCAACGGCCTGGGGCTCGAAGCGCTCATTCACCCAAGGCACTTCGCCAGCGGCCGAGAACAGTTCCTGAAGCGGCTCGACGATGCCGAGCTGCGGGCCGAAATCCGGCAGGAGCTCGAAACCACCGACGGCTGGGAAAACTGGTATCGCCACGTCGGCAAGGATTGGTCGCGCGTGATCATCGGCCAGTGTGGCGACGCGCGCTACGCGAAGCTCGCCGGCCGCAGCATCGCCGAGATTGCGGAAGAACTCGACGAGGATCCGTGGGAGTCGTTCTTCAACCTCGTGCAGGCCGGCTCGTTCGCGCTGCCGCAAAGCATGAGCGAAGCCAACACGATCCGCTCCCTGCAGGAAGAATTCGTATCGTTCTGCACCGACGTAGGGCCGGCGTCCGATTCGCAGAGCGTGTCGCACCCGCGCTCGTTCGGCGCGTTCCCGCGGCTATTTTCCCGCTACGTGCGCGACCTGGGCGCGATCTCGCTGGAGCGGGCCGTCGCCCAGGCGAGCGCCGCGGCCGCCAACGAGGTGATGGCCTACGACCGCGGCCGCCTGGCCGAGGGACTGGCCGCCGACGTGATCGTCTTCGACGAGAAGGCATTCCGCGATCGCGCGACGCCCGCCAATCCGCGTCAGCAGGCCGAAGGCATGAAGCACGTCGTGGTGAACGGCGTCGTCGCGCTCCGCGACGGCAAGCTCACCGGCAGTCGCCCGGGTTATGTGCTGCGCGGGCCAGGGTTCAGCGAGGATGCTGCGCCGCACCGCGTCGTCACGGGCAAGGCAGGGCAGGGGCTCGAAGCGATCAACGCGCTCATGCAGAATTTTCTCGCCAAGCACCGCGCGCCGGGGGCGTCTCTGGCCATCACCGATCACGGCCGGCTAGTCTACGCCCGCGGCTTCGGTTACGCCGACGTCGCCACGCGCGAGCCGGCGACCGCTGAGAGCCTGTTCCGGATCGCAAGCGTGTCGAAGCCGATCACCGCGGTGGCGATCATGCAACTCGTTGAGTCGGGCAAGCTGAAGCTCGACGACAAGGCGTTCGACATCCTCGACGAATACGAGCCGCACTTGGAAGAAGACGCCAAGGTCGACGAGCGGCAGAGCGACATCACGATTCTCCATCTCCTACAGCATCGCGGCGGGTGGGACCGCGACAAATCGTTCGACGCGATGTTTCAATCCGAGCGGTTCGCCCAGGCGGTGGGCGAGCCTGCGCCCGCCAGCCAAGCGGCGATCATCCGCTGCATGTTGGGGCTGCCGCTGGACTTCGCCCCCGGCGAGCGCTACGCCTACTCGAACTACGGCTACTGCCTGCTGGGACGCGTGATCGAAAAGCTCACCGGCCAGAGCTACGAGGACTACGTCAAGCAGCACGTGCTCCAGCCGATCGGCGCGACGCGGATGGCGATCGGCGCCACGCATCTCAGCGGTCGGCGCGAGGGCGAAGTGCGGTACTACGATACGAACGTCGAGACGTCCGTTCATGCCGACACCGTCGGCCAGCGCTGCCCGCCGCCTTATGGCGCTTGGTATCTTGAATCGATGGATTCGCATGGCGCGTGGATCGCCTCGGCGGTTGATCTTGTACGATTTGCCGCGGCGCTGGATGACGAAGACAACAGCCCGCTGCTCAAGGCGGAATCGATCAAGGCGATGTTCGAGCGTCCGCCGGGACTCGCGGGGCACGACAAGGATGGCAAGGGACTGAAGGTGTGCTACGGCGTCGGTTGGCAGGTGCAGCACGGCGGCGACGGCGAGCTGACCATGCAAATGCACGGCGGCTCGCTCCCCGGCACGAGCACGAAGCTGGTCCGACGCAGCGACGGCCGCAACTTCGCCGTGCTGTTCAACGCCCGCGAAACGGCGCTCACGGGTCGACTGGCCGAGGACATTTCCGGCGAGCTGAACCGCGCGATCAGCGAGGTCGACGCGTGGCCGGACGCGGACTATTTCGCGGATTAAACAGGAGAGAGGGGATTTACCACAGAGGACACGGAGGGCACAGAGGGAAGACAAAAACCGCTGATGAACGCTAATAAACGCTGATAAGAATTGATTCCATTAGCGTCCTGTCAGCGTCAATCAGGCGGTTTACGCGCCTTTCATTCCTTCTTCCTCTGTGAACCCTGTGGTGAAATTCCCTGTCGCTGAGTTGCCGCAAGGCGGTCAGGGCGCCGGAACCGGCTTGCCCGCCATCCGTAGTTCGTTGATCTGCTCGCGGCTGCGATGGCGGTAATCGCGCAGCGTTTCCAGCTCGTACTCGCGGCACAGGTCGCGAACGCGCACGCCAGGCTTGGTCGCTCGTAGCACGTACCAGTTCTCCGGCCCGCCGACGTCCGCGACGCGCTCGACTTCATCGCCATGCTCGGCCAGAAGTCGCTCGACCTTCTTTGTGTTGAAATCCACGTGCACGATTGTCTGGTCGAGGTCCAGCGTCGTCACGAATTGCTGCGGGAGCGGCGATTCGACCTCTTTGATGTTTCGACCAAAAATGTCGATGATGTTGCCGAAGCCGACGGCCACGACGTTGTAATTGTGGATCATTGCGTAGCCGTTGAGCGGCATGCCGCCACCGTAAGCGCTCGGCCAGAGCACGATCTCCACGTCCTTGCGCTCCGCCTCCTGCCACACTTCGTCGAAATTCGCGTCGAAGCAGGTGAGCATCGCCACGCGGCCGAAGTCGAGATCGAAGGTCGTCACGCCCTCGCGGCCGCAGCACAGCTCTTCGCCCCAGAACACGAACACCTTGCGGTAGTAGCCGACGATCTGTCCGTCGCGGCCCAAGAGCACGGCCGTGTTGTACTGCTTCCCGTCATCGGCTTGCTCGCGGATTGGGCAGACGACGTACATGTTGTGCTTGCGGGCGATCTCGCCGATCGCCTGCATCGTCGGGCCATCCTGCGGCTCGGCGGTCATGCCCGCGAACTCTTCGGGCAGGCAGGCGATGTCGACGTTCAGCGCGCCCGCGGCTTCCAGGTGCTCGGTCGCCAGCTTCATCTTCGCGTCCCACTCGCCGCCGAAGCCGATGGCGATCGCCGCGACCTTCACGGGTCGGCCGGGGGCCTGAACATCGGCGGAATCGTCTGCGTTCGCTTGGGGGGCAAGGCACGCAGCGGTGATTGCGACCAATAACTTGAACTTGTTCACGATCGCCATAGCGTGGAATCTCCTGCGAAAGGCGCCGGCGATCCGTAGGATCGCGGCGAGGCTTGTCGCGGTGAGTTACTTGCTATTCGTTGAACGAGCGCTCGATCTCGTCGTTCACGTCGGTCGACGCGCCGTGGTCGCGCCACAGCCAGCGCATCATCTCGGGCAGAATCACGCCGCCCGATTTCAAGCCGTGGACGCCGATGCTCCACGAGTAGTTGAGGTCGTAGCCCTTCTCGGTGAGCGCCTCGGCTAGCCGTACGTTTTGCAGGAACCAGTCCCACTCGGGATCGTACTGGCCGCCGCGGCGCCGGCCGCGATTGTCGTTGCGGCCGTCCTGGAGAAACACGCGAATCGGCTTCGGCTCGCTCTCGCGGACGATATCGGCGTATTTGTGCCCGCCGCGAATGTTCGTGAAGCTGCCGACCAGGCTCAGCACTTTGCTGAACTGGTCGGGCCGATGCCACGCGACGGTGAACGCGGCGATCGCCCCGGAGCTGCACCCGCCGATGCCGCGGTCCTGGGGATCGTCCGAGATGTTGTAGTCTTTTTTGAGATCCGGCAGCAGTTCGTCGCAGACGACGCGGGCGTACTTGTCGTCCAGCGCGTTGTACTCCTGCGGACGGTTGGTGCCGCGGTCGCCCCATTCGCTGGCCGAGGCCTCGCGCTGTTCGGGCGTGCGGCCGGGGTTGATGAACACGGCGAGCATCACCGGGATTTCGCGGCGGTGCGTCAGATTGTCGATCACATTGGTCGCGCGGGCCCCGCCTTCGGGATCGAGAAAGGCATGGCCGTCTTGAAACACCATCAGGCTGGCGGGCTTCTCGGCGTCGTACTGGGCCGGCACGTACACCCAGTAGGTGTGCTGCGTGCCGGGATACGCGTCGCTCGGCAGCGTGAAAGGCCCGCGGACCTCACCATGCGGCACGCCTTCGTGCCGGAGCGAATCGGGACTGAGTTGGAAGAAATCGTCATTGCCCGGCCGCTGGGCGAACGCAGTTGCCGCCAAGGAGATGCCGATGAAGACCGCAAGAACCGTGGTTAGCGACGTGTGCATCAGAGGGTCTCCGGGAAGCAAGAGTGACAAGCGCGCCTCGTTTGCCCAAGGCGAAGAGGACAACAGGGCTCGCTGCCATGCTGCGGTCGCCAGCGTACCCGATCGAGAGCTGCGCTTCCAATGAGAAAGTCAGGACGGGCCGGTGGGCATGGCTTGTTTGCTCGAGTTAGGCGACATTTCGCGCAAGAGACATGGCGTAGTACAATTGACGTAGCGTTCCGCGGCCCAGCGAAATCGAGACTCGTTTATGGAACTTTCATTTGATGCAACCTACGTCGACGGCGTGCTCAAGCCCGCCGTTCCGCTGCCGCTGGCCGATCGCACCCACGTGAGAGTCATTGTCCAGTCTCCAGAATCCGCACGGCAAAACGCGACGGACGAGACGGAAGCAATCCCCACGCTGGCGGAACGGCTCCAAGACTTTATCGGATGCGTCGACGGGCTTCCCGAAGACGCTGCATTGAACCACGATCACTATCTCTACGGCGCCCCAAAACAATGACAGGCGCCGTCTTCGCTGATACGACCTTCTATGTGGCGCTCGTCAATCGGCGCGATGCGTTACACTCGTTGGCGCTTGATTGGGCTGTTCAGAATGCGCGACAGACCGTGACGACGGAGTTCGTCCTGCTCGAAGTGGCCAACTTCTTCAAGCAGGAGGGCAATCGAGCAACATTCGCAAAATTCGTGGCTCGCCTGCAGGACGATGACTTGACGACGGTTATCCCCGCTGACACAACCTATTTTCGGCGAGGACTTCAGCTCTTTTCTCAGCGCGGCGATAAGGAGTGGTCGCTTACCGACTGCATCTCCTTTATCGCCATGAATGACTTGGGCATAGCCGAGGCCCTCACGGCTGACCATCATTTTCAACAAGCTGGCTTCGTTCTGTTGCTTAAGTAGCGCACGGTGGGCGCTTCGCAACAGCTTAACTCTTCTCAGCAAATCGTTGACTTCATGCTTCACGGCCCCGATCTCGCCGTTCTCGTCGGCTATTTGATCCTCATCGCCGCGCTGGGCGCCTGGTTCAGCCGGCGCGGCGGCGACTCCGATGAATTCATGGCCGCGGGACGAGCCATGCCGGGCTGGGCCGTCGGGCTCTCGATGTTCGGTTCGTACGTCAGCAGCATTTCGTTTCTCGCCAATACGGGGAAGGCGTATGCGACGAACTGGAACGCGCTGGCCTTCTCGTTGACCACGCCCATTGCCGCAGCGATCGCGGTGCGGTGGTTCATGCCGTTCTACCGGCACACGGGCCACGTGTCGGCGTACGAGCACTTCGAGACGCGGTTCGGCGCCTGGGCGCGTACGTATGCAGTGGCGTGCTTTCTGCTTGTGCAGATGGCCCGCATGGGGACGATCGTGCTGCTGTTGGGCGGCGCGGTGGCGCCGCTGACGGGCTGGCCGCAGGAGGCGACGATCATCATCTCGGGGGCGCTGATGACCGCCTACACGATCGGCGGCGGCATCAAGGCCGTCGTGTGGGTGGGCGTGTTACAGAGTATCGTGCTGGTCGCCGGCGTCGCCGCGTGCGTAATTGCCGTGGTTGCCAAGACGCCGGGCGGCCTCAACGAAATCCTGAACGTCGGCGCCGCGAACGACAAATTCACGTTTGGCCAGTTTGGCGACATCACGACCGAGCCGGCGCTGTGGGTCGTACTCGCCTACGGCATGGCCATCAACCTGTCGAACTTCGGCGTCGATCAAAGTTACATCCAGCGCTACATCACCGCCCGCAGCGATCGCGACGCCGCCAAGAGCATCTGGATAACGGCTCTGCTCTACCTGCCCGTGGCCGCGGTGTTTTTCTTTCTGGGCACGAGCCTCTTCGTGCTCTACGGCGCCCGGCCCGACTTACTTCCCAGCGGAATCAAGAGCGACGGCGTGCTGCCGCACTTCATCGCCACGCAGTTGCCGGCGGGGATCGCGGGGCTGGTCGTGGCGTCGCTGTTTGCCGCGTCGCTCGATTCGAACCTCGGCAGCATGGCGACGCTCTCGCTGTGCGACGTGTACCAGCGGTACGTGCGACCGCAGCCGTCGGAGCGCGAGTCGATCTGGGTGCTGCGGTTGGCCACGCTCTTTTGGGGCGCCGCGGGTACCGCCGTCGGCATCGCGATGATTAGCGCCAAGGGGGCGCTCGACGCCTGGTGGGACCTCGCGGGCCTGTTTTCCGGCGGCACGCTCGGCCTCTTTCTGCTGGGACTCATTTCACGCCGCGCGGGCAACGCCGCCGGCGCCATCGGCGTGGCGGTCGGCGTCGCGGTGATTACGTGGATGACGCTGCCCAAACTCGTCGACGTGCCGGCCGAGTGGCGGAGCCCGCTGCATTCTCACATGACGATTGTGGTCGGCACGCTGACGATCTTCCTGGTGGGGCTGCTGGTTGCTCGAATTCGCCCATCGCACTGATTGAGTGTATCCCAAAAGAAAATGAATTGGGTCTCGCCTCGGGTGGGAAGCCGCGCGTGGCAATCGTCTCGGACGGAACTCTATTTTGAGCGAATGGACTCCGCCTCGGGCCGTAGGCTGCAACTCACCGTCGCCTAGGGCAAGCGCAGCGCCGCCCTAGGACTCGGTCAGGCGCGCATCGTTTTGGCCGGAGGCCATTTTCACCCCTCGGCGCATCGAATGGGATGAATATGGCCTTCGGCCAAACGATGATATTTGCATCGTGGCCCTGGGGCGGCGCTGCGCTCTGCCCCAGGCTACGGTGGGGGAGGCCTTCGGCCATTGGCGTCCGCTCGAACTTCGGCTCGGCATCGGCGGCTGCAAACCTGCTTGTCGACGCCGACAAAATGGCAGCGGGTGATGCACGTGCTCGGAAAACGGCCTCGCATCTTCCGAAGTCCGACCTTATCGATCTTGCGCTCGCCGCCCACTTTGCCGCGGATGAGACCGACTCTGCAAGCCGGATGCGAGCGCGTCGCATTCGCACGCTCGAGCGGCATGCCGTTCGCACGCAATTCCGAACCTTCCCCAATTTGGGAAGACTAGGGCCAGTTTGGCGCTATGCTGGCGCCGACTGGGTGTGCCAATTGTGCCTCTACGCGCGCCTTGAATCAGCAAGGCCGGCGCATTCTTATTGAGGTCTGCGTAGTTAATGAACCCTGCCGGCAACGGCTCTCGGCGATCGGCTGTCGGTCAGAAAGCACGGGTGTTCTTCGCTTGGCTGACAGCCGACAGCCGACAGCCGATAGCCCCCCGAGGCCCATGTGTTGCGCAGGGATCAATAAATGGAATGGCAACTTCACTTCGGCGCCTTCTCGAGTATTATCTTGACCGATAGGCGTGCTCCGTCGCTTCGAGCATGAAAGGAGTCCCCCCATGGCCGCTACGACCGCGCCGGTTAGCCCCGTCGCGCCGGGCAGCATCGTTGACGTTCAAGCATGGTGGACGCGCAAGACCGTCCGCTGCAAAGTCGCCTACGCGCTAAGCGGCAATCAGGTCGCCGTCAGTCCCATGGACGGCAGCTATACGCGCATCGTGAATATCGGCGATGTCAAAGTGATCAAAGCGGCTTCGCCGTCGCCGGAGCCAACGCCGGGGTCTGAATCGCCGACCTAGCGGGTATGCCGCATTTTGCAGCCGTATGGCATCGCCAGTAGAATCGGCCGCATGGGTTTGGTCCGGCGCCATCTCGCAAACTTCGCTCGGTCGCATACTGCGGCCGTCCTGTTAGCGATTCACGCTGTCGGCGGCGCATACTCCAACGCGCAAGACACGGGCGCCCCTGCGGCTGATGCCTCCGCTAAGCAAGCAGCGGATCCCGAGGCCCGGCGCGATGCGTTGATGGCCGAGGCCAACGAGCACATCGCCGCGGGCCGGCTCCCCGAGGCCGCCGCCAGCGCCGAAACCATGCTCGCGCTCGAGCGCGAGTGGCTCGGCGAAGACAGCGTGGAAGTGTTCTCCTCGCTCAACTGGCTGGTCGAAATCTACGCCGAAGCAGACGACGTGCCCAAGTGCACCGCGTGGGCTCGCCAGGCGCTCGTTTGGGCGGAGGCACATCTCGGCGCCGACCATTGGCAGACCGCGTCGGCGCGCGAGGAAGTGAAGCGGCTCGAATTGATCGCCGGCTTGGACGAGCGCCGGCAGGAGCTGCTGGTCGACGCCTCCGCGGCCGCCAGCCTGTGCGACGAGCAGCTTGAAAATGAAGAGTACGAAGCCGCGCTGGCCTCTGCGGAACTCGCCGCCAGCCGCGTTCGCGACGTGTATGGCGACTCCCACCTGGAGGTGGCCGCCGCCTTGCACCTGGTGGCCGAAGCACAAGCCGGGTTGGGTGACTACGACGCGGCCGACGCCGCGCTGCGCGGGGCGCTGGCCATCGATGACGCCATTCTCGGCGCCGCGCACCCCCATGTCGGGGACGACCGCTACGCCCTGGGCCGCGTGCTGTACGACAACGAGCAGTACGCGGCGGCGCGCGAGCAGTTTCAGGCCGCCGTCGAAATCTACGACGGCGCCGAGCAGATCGCCGACGCCGCATGGTCCCATAGTTGGATCGGCGACTGTTGGTATGCCGAAGGCGACTCCGACGCGGCGATCGCCGCCTACGCCCTCGCCTTTGCCCGCAACGCCAGGGAGGAGCTGCCTGAGCAGCGAGCCGAGCTCCTCAAAAGCCTGGCCACGATCTACGCAGAGCTGGAAAACCACGCCGCGGCGCTGCCGCTGCTGGAGGAGTCGGCCGCACTGCACCTCGATCTCGATGGCGAAGCGAGCGCCGACTATCTCACGCTGCTGGACAGCGTCGCCGAGGCGTGCCGCTTGACGGGCGACTTTGCCCGCGCCGTGGCGCTGCACGAGCAAGTGCTGGCCGCCCGCGCGAACGTGCTGGGCGAGAAGTCGCTCGACTATTCCACGAGCCTCAACAACCTGGGCCTCGCCTACGCGGCCTTGGGCCGATGCGACGATGCGACGCGAGTGCTTCAGCAAGCGGTCGATCTTCGCAAGGAGCTGCTCGGCGAAGAGCACGAATGGCATGCCCTGTCGCTGCTCAATCTCGCCGAGGCGCATACTGTGTGCGGCCAGTATCAGACGGCCAAACCCTTTGCCGAGCAAGCACGCGAGATCTTCACCACAGGGCTCGGTCCGCGGCATGCCCACACGGTGGCCAGCATGAACAACCTGGCGCTCATCGTGGAGAACATGGGCGACTATGCAGGGGCCGAGTCGCTGCTCGCCGAGGCGTTGTCGATCCGCCGTGAGACGCTCGGCGTGCCGAAGACCTATCTCGCAATCAGTTTGTCCAATCTCGCCGTGTTGCTGCAAAAACTGGGCGACTACGCGCGCGCCGAAGAACTTCATCTCGAAGCCAATGCAATCCGCCGCGAGGCCATGGGCGAGGATCATCCGGCTTACGCCACGGGATTGAACAACCTGGGATTGCTCTACAGCGACATGGGCGACTTTCCCCGCGCCGAGCCGCTGTTGAAGCGGGCGGCGGAGATTCGCCGCCGCGCGCTGGGGGAAACGCACATGGACTACGCCGTGAGCCTGAGCAACCTGGGCCGGCTCTACCAGCGGATGGGCGATCTGGAGCGCGCCAAAGAAGCGACGCTCGCCGCGATGGCCATTCTCGAGGAGCAAGTCGACGAGCATCACCCGTATCGCGCCGTCGTGGCGAACAACCTGGCGTGGATGTACGAGAACACAGGCGAGCGCGGCAAGGCCGCGCCGCTGTATTTGCAGGCGATCGAAATCGAGCGCCGGTCGCTGGGCGAGCGCCATCCGGAGTACGCCGCCAGCTTGCTCAATCTGGCCTCGCTCTATCAGGGGAGAGGCGACTACGCCCTCGCGGCCCCGCTGTATGAGCAAGTGCTCGACATCCGTCGCGCGACCGTGGGCGAGCGTCACCCGCACGATGCGATTGCGCTCAACAATCTCGCGATGATGCACATGGGCATGGGCGAGTTCGACCGCGCTGAACAGCTTGCGCATCAGGCGCGCGAGATCGACCGCGAGGTCTTTGGTGCGCTCCATCCCGACGGCGCCAATCTGCTCAACAATCTGGCCAGCGTCAGCCAGTTTCGCGGCGATCACGCCGCCGCGGGGCCGCTCATTCGCGAGGCGCTCGACGCGATCGAGCACATGGCCGCTACGGCGGTGATCTCGACCGAGCAGGATCAAATCACGCTGGCCCACGCCCAACGGTTCTCTCTCGACAACTATCTGAGCAGCCTGCTCGAGATCGGCGATTCGGCTGATGACGCTTATCGGGCGGTGCTGAATTGGAAAGGCGCCACGCTTGTCAGGCAGCGCGCGGCCCGCGAAGCGTCGGAGGAGGAAGACCTGGCGCCGCTGTTCGCGGAGTTGCAGTCCGTCGTGCGGCGCTGCTCGACGCTGGTGCGCACGCCGCCCGCCAGTCTCGCCGATTGGCGCCAGCAGGTCGATGAGCTCACGCAGCGAAAAGACGCAATCGAAGCGCAGCTCAGCGCCCGCAGCGCCGCGTATCGCGAGGCGAGCGACCGCGTGACGCTCGAGGAGTTGCAAGCGGCGCTGCCCCAAGACGCGGCGCTCGTCGACTATCTCGAGTTCGATCGCTCAACGATTGTGGAAGATCCGGTGCGCGGCGGCGTGGGCGTCATTCTCTCGCCGGGCGAGGAAAACCCCTCGATCAATCGCATCGTCCCCAGCGGCGCCGCAGCGGCCGCGGGCGAGCTTCAAGTCGGCGACCTCGTGCTCGCGGTGGCTGCCGACGGCGCGACGTGGCAGAGCGTCGCGGGCTGGGATCTGCCGCGCGTGGTGGCCCAGATCGGCGGCGAGGCCGGCGCCGTCGTGCGGCTGCGGGTGAAGCGCGAAGGCCGCGACGAGCCGCTGGAGATCGCCGTCACGCGCGCACCGTTGCCGCTGCAGCGCAAGTTTCGCCGTACCACGCAGCGGCGGCTGGCCGCGTTCGTCGTGCGGCCAGGCCGAGAGGTGGGCTGGTTCGACATGGGGCCCGCGGCGCCCGTCACCGAGGCGATTGACCTATGGCGCGAGTCGAAGGGACGTGCCTCCGAGGCGGCGTCGGCGGGCGAGCAACTTCGAGAAATGGTATGGCAGCCGCTGCTCGCCGCGCTCGGCGATGCGAAAACGATTCTCGTTTCTCCCGATGGAGCCTTGGGCCGCTTCCCCCTGGCCGCGCTGCCCGGCCGCGAGCCTGGCACGTACTTGATCGAAGATCAAGCCCTGGCGCTCGTGCCCGTGGCCCAGTTGATCCCCGCGCTCGTGGCCGACGCCGCGCCGCGCAAGCTGCCCAAGGACCTGCTCCTGCTGGGCGAGGTCGACTACAACAATCGCGAAACGTCCGCTGCGACAAGCGCAAACCCCGCGCCGCGGCGCCGCCTGCCGTCGGAACGCAGCAGCGACGTCCGCGCCCTGGTGGGCGACCATCAGTGGGTCCAGCTCGTCGGCGCCCGCGACGAGGCGGCGGTCATTCGCGACCTGTACCGGCAACTGGTCGAGTTGCCGCCGGACCGGATCGCCGACCTGCACGGCGCCGAGGCTACGGAGCAGCGGTTCCGCGAACTCGCGCCGCAGTGTTACCAACTGCACATCGCCACGCACGGGTTTTTTGCCGACGCGGAGAACATGTCCGCCGAGAGCGAAAACGCGACGGCGTCGGCGGCGGGCCGGGCCGCGGCGACGGGCCTCTTGGGCGGACGGCGCGAGGAGGTGTGGGGCTTCAGCCCGGGCTTGCTGTCGGGGCTCGTACTCGCGGGGGCGAATAAACCGCCGGATTTGTCTGAAATGGCCCCGGGCGGCGAGCCGCCCGAGGACGGCATCCTCACTGCCGACGAAATCGCGCTGATGCCGCTCACCGGCGTGCGCCTCGCGGTGCTCAGCGCCTGCGAGACGGGCCTCGGCGAATCGGCCGGCGGCGAAGGCTTGCTCGGCATTCAGCGCGCCTTCCAGGTGGCGGGCGTGCGCGCGACGATTGCCACGCTGTGGAAGGTGAACGACCTCGCGACGCGGCGGATCATGGAGCAGTTCTACCGCAACTACCTCGAAAAGGAGATGTCGCCGCTGGAGGCGCTGCGGACTGCACAAATCTGGGCGCTGCGGAACCCGGGCCTCGTGCCCCGCGGCGCCAATGCGCCGGCAGGCGACGCGGCCGCGTTGCCGCCCGAATTCTGGGCGGCCTTTATCCTGTCGGGCGACTGGCGGTAGGCGCTGCCGAAGCGAGCCGCTTCGACTCCGTGATCGTGGCCGAAGCGGCTCGCTTCGGCGAGCCCGCGCGCCGCACCCCCTCGCGCGCCTCCTCCGTTCCCCTCCCCACCAGGGGGAGGGAGCCGGAGGGTTGTTTTTTGGATGGAATGTGACGGGTCGACTTGCCCTGACCCCGCAAAAACCAGGCGTTTCCCCGCCCGCCCCGGTGTGGCAAAATGCAAGTTCGCGCGAAGTCACCGTTTGCCGCCCGCCGCCCCTCTCGCGTACCATCGCTCATGCCTCCCGTCGAAAGCGCCACGGTCGCACCGCCCCCCAAAGGCCCGCCGTTGCGCGGCGAGCTTTCCGCGCTCAAGATCGATCGCAGCCGCCGGCGCCGGACGTCGCCGCTGGTCGCGCTGTTGTGGTTGCTTGCGGTGCTCGCCCTCCTGGCCGCCGCCGGCGGCGGCGCCTGGTGGGCGCTCAAGGATCGTCTGTTCCCGCTGCCGGTGGTGAAGGTCAAGAGCGTGCAGATCATGACGCTCGGCCAGGCCCGCACCGAGCTGACCGCCACCGGTTACCTCGAGTCGCGCTGGCAGGCCGCCGTCGGCGCCAAGGTGCCCGGCCGCATCGCGAACATTCCGGTCGAGGAGGGCGACGTCGTCGAGGCCGGCGACGTGCTGGCCGAGCTCGAACATTCCGACCTCGACGCGATGCTGGCCTCGCGCCGCGTCGCCGTGCAATTGGCCGAAGCCCAGCTCGCCGAGGCGGCGTCGAACCTCGAGCAAGCCCGCCGGGACCTGGACCGCGAACGCGGCGTCTACGAAGGTCGTGCCGGCGCTCGGTCGACGTTTGAACGGGCCGAAACGGCCTATTCCGCCGCTCAGGCCATTCACACGGCGCGCGTCGCCGCCGTGAACGCCGCCAAGAGTGCCGTCGTCGAGGCCGAAGAAGCCGTGCGCAACATGTTCATCTACGCGCCGTTCAACGGCACGGTGGTGACCAAGGACGCCGAGAAGGGCGAGTCGATCATGCCCGGCGGCATGGGCGCCAGCTCCGGCCGCGGCTCGGTGATCACGCTCGCCAAGCTCGATGAGCTGGAAGTCGACACCGACGTGAAGGAGGATTACCTCGGCCAGCTCCACAAGGGTCAGCCGGCCCTGGTGGCCGTCGACGCCGTGCCCGACCGCCGCTACCGGGGCCGCCTCCGCGAGATCATTCCGATGGGCGACCGCACCCGCGGAATTGTGAAAGTGAAGGTGTCGATTCTCGATCCCGACGAACGACTATTTCCTGAACTGAGCGCTACGGTGCATTTCCTGCCGGACCAGACCGAGGAGGAATCGAACCAGGCCGCGGAAAAGGGCGTCTTCGCCCTGGCGGCGGCGATCCAGGGCGAGGGCGGCGACCAATATGTGTGGGTGCTCGACGAAACCCGCGTGCGCAAAGCCGCCGTCGCACCCCAGGGCGAGCCCAACGACGGCCTGGTCCGCGTCGCCGGCGAGCTGCAAGGCGGCGAGCGGGTCGTCGTCGACCCGCCGGCGGGTTTGCAGACCGGCGACGAGGTGACGATCGCTGAGTGAAACCAATTGCCCGCGAAACACGCGAAAATGCGCGAAAGAATTGCCTTTGAGAATGAACTGGTGAACTTCGCGAAGTCAACGACGACCGGATAGCGTTGGAATTTTGCTTCCCTCCCCTTCTCGTCGTTCGGGATTTCAGCTCCGCCTTGATCCCCTTTCGCGTCCCTTCGCGTGTTTCGCGGGCCCTCCGAAACTGAACAGAGACTATGACGCAAAGCCACCACGACTCCGTCGTTGAACTGATCGACGTCAGCAAGCACTTCTTCCGGGAGAAGATCGAGATCCCGGTGCTTACCAAGTGCACGCTGCACATTCCCCGTGGGGATTTTGTCGCCGTGATGGGCCCCAGTGGGTCCGGCAAGTCGACGCTGTTGAATTTGTGCGCCGGGCTTGATCGGCCCACCACCGGGCGCGTGATCGTCAACGGCCAGGACCTGGGCGAGCTCGGCGAAGCGGGCCTCTCGAAGTGGCGCAGCGAGAACCTCGGTTTCATCTTCCAGATGTACAACCTGATGCCGGTGCTCACGGCCCAGGAAAACGTCGAGCTGCCGCTGCTCTTGACGCCGCTCTCCCGCCGCGAGCGCCGCGAACACGCGGCCGCGTCGCTGAAGATCGTCGGCCTCGAAGACCGTAGCGATCACTACCCCCGGCAGCTCTCCGGCGGTCAGGAACAACGGGTGGCCATCGCCCGCGCCCTGGCGAACGATCCGGTGCTGCTGCTCGCCGACGAGCCCACGGGCAACCTCGACGCAACGAGCGCCCAGGAAATTCTCGATCTGCTCCAGCAGCTCAACGACCAGTACGGCACGACCATCATCATGGTCACGCACGACCCCAAGGCCGCCCGCCGGGCCAAACGGCTGTTGCACCTCGAAAAGGGCACGTTCGTCCAGGCCGAACTCGACGCTCTGGAGGCCGTGCGATGAAGTACCTGCCGATCGTGATTCGCAACGTGTTCCGCAACAAGATCCGCTCGCTGTTCACGGCGGCGTCGATCGCGATGAGTCTGTTTCTGGTGGTGATGCTCTACTCGTTTCTGACGGTCCAGGACGAGATGACCGCGGCGTCGCGCGTCTACAACCGGCTGCTGGTGATGAACGTGCAGGGGCTCACCGGCAATGTCCCCATTGCGTACGTCGACCGCGTGAGAGCGCTCGAAGGCGTCCGCGCGGCCACGTCGTTCTCCTGGTTCGGCGGCAAGTACCGCGACGACAAGATTCCGTTCGGTCAGTTCGGCGTTGATCCCCAGAGCGTCGCCGAGGTGTATCCGGACTACGAGGTTTCGCCCGAGCAGTTGCAGGCGTTTCAGGACGATCGCACCGGCTGCATCGTCGGCGCCCTGCTCGCCAAGAACAAAGGCTGGTCCATCGGGGACAAGGTGCCGCTCAAGGGCGACATCTATCCCGTGAATCTCGAACTGACGATTCGCGGCATCTACGACGGACCTTCGTCGATCGATCGTGAAATGCTGTGGTTTCATTTCGACTATCTCGACGAGTCGCTCAAGGAAATCCGCGACCCCAGCGCGGGCAACGCGGGCATCGTCGTGCTTCGCGCCACGAGCGACGGCGCTATGAACCAATTGACCGAGCAGATCGAAACGGCCTTTGCCAGCTCCGATGCACCCGTGAAGGCGATGACCGAAAAGCAGTTCCAGGCCGAGTTCATGGCCTACATGGGCGACGTGCGAAGCTTCATCAAATACACGTCGATCGCGATCGTCGTGGCGCTGCTCTGCGTGGCGGGCAACACGATGGCAATGTCGCTCCGCGAGCGCACGCGGGAGATCGCTTTGTTCAAGGCCATCGGCTTTTCGCAGTCCACGGTGCTGGGCTTGTTCCTGTCCGAGTCGATCGCCTCGGCGCCTTGGGCGGCATCGCCGGGTGCCTGGGCGCCAAGCTGCTGTTCGAGGCCGTCGACTTCAGCCGCTTCGTTCCGGGGCTGGGTTGGCTCTACGTGCCGTGGAACACGGCGCTCGCCGGCGTGGCGCTCGCGGCGTGCATCGGACTGCTCAGCGGCATCATCCCGGCCTGGCGCGCCGCCCACATGAACGTCGTCACCGGCCTCCGCAAGATCGTCTAAGGCATCAACGCGTCGTGAAGTCAAACGAGACTCATGAATAGCCGCGATGCGACGCATCGCCGGCGCGCATCGCAGAGGTTGGCCGTCGCGCTCCTGCGATGCGTAGCATCGCGGCTAGCGGTGGAAATAATCAAGAACGCACGAACCCAAACACGACCCGCTCCATGGTCCCCCTCAAATACAATCTCCGCAGCATCCGCGCCCGCAAAATTGGCTCGCTGATGACCATTCTTGGCGTGGGCATGGTCGTCTGGGCGAGCATCTTCGCGTTCGGGCTGTACGCGGGGCTGGAGCACACGCTGAACGTCAGCGTCAATCCGCTCGACGTGATCGTGCTGCGGCAGGGCTCCACCAGCGAGACGGCCAGCGCCGTCAGCGAGTCGGTCGCCCGCGACATCCTCAAGCTCAAGGGCATCGCGACCGATCGCGAGGGCAACCCGCTGGCGGCGCCCGAGTTGATGGTGATCGCCTACCTGCCGCGCCGCGACGCCCAGGGCAACACGAATGTCACCGTCCGCGGCGCGGTGGCCGCGTCGCGCGTGCTCCGCGACAAGTTCGAAATCGTCGAGGGCAAAGACCTCCGTCCCGGCGTGCGCGAAGCGATCGTCAGCCGCAATCTCGCCGATCGGTTCCAGGGATTGCGCATCGGCGAGGAGTTCAAGGTGCAGGACGCCATGTTCAAGGTGTCGGGCTACTTCGACGCGGGCGGCGGCGCCGCCGAATCCGAGATTTGGACCGACCAGGCCGTGCTCGGCCAGGTCGCCAATCGCACCGGCTCGGTTTCCAGCGTTCAGCTCCGCGCGGCCAGCGCCGCCGACCAGGAGAGCATCATCGGCCGCATCACCGCCGACGAGCAGATTGCCCTGAAGGCCATTACCGAGGAACAGTACTTTGCCGATCAGGCCGAACAAAGCATGTTTCTCAAGCTCATCGGACAGATCATCGCGTTCTTTCTGACGATCGGCGCCATGTTCGCCGTGGCCAACACGATGTACGGCGCCATTGCGTCGCGCGCGCGGGAAATCGGCACGCTCCGCGCGCTGGGCTTTGGCCGCTTCAGCGTGCTGACGTCGTTCTTGCTCGAGGCGCTCGTGCTCTGCATCCTGGGCGCCGCGCTGGGGTGCCTGGGCGCCCTCGCGCTCGGCGAGATTCGCACCGGTACGATGGGCGGCACGTTTACCGAGCTGGTCTTCTCCTTCAATTTCGGACCCAAGGTACTGCTCACCGGCTCGCTGCTGGCAATCATCATGGGCCTCATCGGCGGCCTGGTGCCGGCCGTTCGCGCGGTGCGCATGAAAGTGGTCGACGCGCTCCGCGAGGTGTGAGCGCATACACCTCGGTGTTCCTCGAGCTGGACTGCGGCTACTGGTCCGCCGAGGCGGAAGCGCGGCTGCGCGAGGCGATCGAGTCGCAGCCCGACTGATCGCCCTCGCGCAGCCCGCGCGGCGCAAAACTCGAGCGCAGCGAGCGGCTTACTCGCTCGGCGGCTTGTGGCCCCTGTGGCACACGGCGCAGTTGACGCCCTTCTTGAGCTGCTCTTCGGCGCCGTCGCGGCCGACCACCACGCGGGCGGCGGCCACCACGGCGGCGTTGGCCAGCTTTTGATACTCGGCCTGATCGCCCTGGGGGGCCTCGCTCTCGGTCAGCGAAATGTACAGGTCGAGCAATTTCGCTTTGTCCTCAGCGGTTCCCTCGCCCTTGGAGACCTTTTCGAGCAATCCGCCTTTGTGGGCTGCTTCCATGACCTCTTTGATCGTGTATTTGGGGCCCGGTTCGTCCGTGTCGGCCTGAGCCAGGGCAATGGCCTGCACCAGGGTCAGCGCCCCAGCGGCAAAGACAACGCTAGCGGCGAACAAGAGCATCTTCTTCATGGCGACGTTCCTTGAATGAACTGGCTAGAGAAGGCAATTTGACGGAGTCCGCGTAGTATAAGGGCGTGACGAGAACCGTCAAATTTTTTTGGGCTCGCGTGACGATGATGTGCGGGGATGGCGCGGCGTTTTGCGCCGCCGGGCCGCAGCCCGGGCCGGAATCTCGCCCGCCGCCGGAGCCCGAAGTCCGGGGGGGTGCAGCCCGCACTTTGTATTTTCGCGATAGCGGTGGAGTTTAGGCGGTTCTCACGGCAAGCTGTACGCGACTGGGAGAGTTCGACAACGACAATTCCAACCCGGTAGCAGGGGAGCTACGCCAAGTCCGACTCGCAATTGCTCGCCCAGTTTTCGCATGGCGCGCAATTTCATGCGAACCGGACTGCGCCCAACGCGATTCCAGTCACATTCAAACCGCGCGCTGACCCCCGCGCGCAAAGGGCAGGCTGCACCCGTCCGGGGATTCCCGCCGCGTCCCGCCTTGACGGGGTGCTGGCAATCCGCGACCATTCGCGTCCGCTGTGCGGCTTCCGGCGCAACGTGCGTCGCAATCTGCTCGATCGCGCTCACGTTTGCTTTGGACCGCGTGGCAAGAAACGCCGCATGCCCATCCACCCTGCCGCCTTTGTCGACCCGCGCGCGGCGGTGCATCCCACGGCTGTCGTCGGCCCCGGCGCGGTCATCGACGGGCCGGTAACGATCGGTCCCGACTGCGTCCTGGACGCACTCGCCGTCGTGCTCGGCCACACCGAAATCGGCGCGGGCTGTCGCATTCATTCCCATGCCGTCGTCGGGGGCGAGCCGCAGGACCGCCGCTACGCAGGAGCGGAGAGCTCCACGCGCATCGGCCCGCAGTGCACGATTCGCGAGGGCGCTACGGTGCATCGCGGCACCGATCCCGGTTCGACGACCGTCGTCGGCGCCCGCTGCTTGCTGATGACGAACACGCACGTCGGGCACAACTGTGAGCTCGCCGACGAGGTCATCCTCGTCAGCGGTTCGCTCCTGGGCGGGTACGTGCAGGTGGGCGCCCGCGCGATGGTTTCCGGCAATGCCGCGATTCACCAATTCGTGCGCATCGGCGAGCTCGCGCTGGTGGGCATCGTGGCCCGGATTACTCAGGACGTGCCGCCCTTTTTTCTGACCGATCAAACCGGCGCCGTCATCGGCGAGAACCGCGTGGGCATGACGCGCGCGGGGCTCTCGCCGGACGAGCGTCGTGAGATCAAGGCGGCGTTCCGCATGATCTATCGATCCGGTTTGGGACGCAGTGCGGCCATCGCGTATTTGGAAGGCGCCGCCACGACGCCCGCCGCCCACCGCCTGCTCGAGTTCATGGCGGCCGATTCCCGACGGGGAGTGGCCACGCGATCGCAACATTCCGCCCGCGCGGCGTGAATTTCTGTGTTGACGCCTTCCTGCCATGGGTCCCGCTCATGCGGGGGGTGGGGAGTATTTTGTCAATTCGCGGCGCGTCGGTGTCCCCCGGCGCCGCCAACTGCTACAATGGAGCGTGACAAGACGAGCGAAGGCGACGCGAGATGCTTCGCCGGCATGACTCGGCCGCGTTCTTAACAGCGCGCCCGCTGCCAAAGCCGGCATTTCTTCTTAACTCGGCCCTTCGACCAAGCGGCTCCTCCAACGCGAGGGCGCCGCTTCGTGGCAGTTGAACCATTCGTTGTGGTTCATTTTGCTCTCTTACGGCGGTCGGCGCGCTCGCGCAGCGCACGACTTTCACTGGATGCGGCGCCCACGGCACGGGGCGAACGCCTCCCGCAATCAATTTTGCTGCGTGCCAGGAGTATGTTCACGTGTCTCAAGGGACGATCAAGAAACTGACGGACAAGGGCTTCGGCTTCATCAAGGGCGACAAGGGAGAGATCTTTTTCCATTCGTCCAACGTCGAAGGCGGCAGCTATGAAAGCCTGAGCGAAGGCCAGACGGTCGAATACAACGAAGGCAAGGGACCCAAGGGTCCCCGTGCCGAGAACGTTCGCGTCATCGGCTAATCCTTGCCCGTTGATAGACCACAACCGCCCGGCGAGCGCAGGCCTCGCCGGGCGGACTTTTCTCCGGCCCCGGACTCTCCGTCCGTAGGCGCGAGGGCTTCCCCGAGAGTTCACCTCAGGACTGCACGCCATGAACACGCACAAGCCCGCGCCCCTGTTTCCCCCGCCTGCCGGAAAGATCTGCCCGATCTGCGGCAAGCGCTCCTACTCGGCCCAAGGCATTCATCCGCAGTGCGCTGTGCAGCAGGCCGACGAGCCGCGGCAGAAGCTGATCGCCGCCGAGAAAAGAGAACGAGCGCGAATTCTCGCTGAGCAAGCTGCCGCCGACGCATGAACGTGACGACGGCGGAGCCGACGGTATACTGCGGGGCATGCGATTAAGTCTTTTTTGTTGCAACCCTACTCGTCACGCCGTGGGTTCGGCTGCGCTGCATTTCGCGTCTTTGCTCATCGTAGCAGCCCTCGATCTCGACAATTGCGCTGGCGCCGAGCCGCCGGCGCCCACGGTGGTCTTCCAGCGCGGCGACGGGCCGTATCACACCTATCGCATCCCGTCGGTCATTGCCGCGGCCAACGGCGATTTGATTGCGCTGTGCGAAGGCAGAACATCGAGCGCCAGCGACGCCGGCGACATCGACCTCGTGTGCCGCCGCTCGACCGACGGCGGCCGTACGTGGGGCCCGCTCGCGGTCGTGTGGGACGACGGCCCCAACACCTGCGGCAATCCCTGCCCGGTCGACCGTTCGACCGGCGTCCTGTGGCTGCTCATGACGCACAACCGTGGCGAAGATCGCGAGCAGGACATCATCGACCAGACCGGCCGCAGCACGCGCACCGTGTGGCTCAGTTCGAGCGCTGATCATGGCGTCACATGGTCGCCGCCACGCGACATCACCGCGCAGGTGAAGGCGTCCAACTGGACCTGGTACGCCACCGGCCCCGGCGCGGGAATTCAAATCGAGCACGGGCCGCACGCCGGCCGACTCGTCATTCCCTGCGATCACAACGAGGCGGGCACGAACCGGCGCTACGCGCACGCCATCTACTCCGACGACCACGGCGCCACCTGGACCCGCGGCGAACCGACGCCGCGCGACGGCGTCAACGAATGCGAGGTCGTGGAACTGGCCGGCGGACGGTTGCTGCTGAACATGCGCTCCTACGATCGCCCGCCGCCCGCCCGGCAACGCGCGATCAGCGACGACGGCGGCGCCACCTGGATTGACCAACGGCACGACCCCGCGCTGGTCGAGCCGATCTGCCAGGCCAGCATCCGCCGCATCGCCTGGCCGGCGTCGGCAACGGCGACCGACGACGCGGCGCCTGGCGTGATTCTGTTCTCCAATCCCGCCGACGCGGAACGCCGCGCCCGCCTCACGATCCGCATGAGCGCCGACGACGGCGAAACCTGGCCGCACGCCGCGGTGCTGCACGAAGGCGCCGCGGCGTACTCCTGCCTTGTCGCGCTGGGCGACGATCGCGCCGGTTGTTTGTATGAGGAAGGCGACTACGAGCGGATCGTCTTCGCGCGCTTCACGCTCGACTGGATTCGCCAGACGGCGGGCGGAGTTGAACCGCCAACGACGCCAACGTCAGCAAGGGGGAGATGACCGGCGGGCGACGGCGGATGGGCGTCTTCTTCCCCGTGGATCCAGCTTGGACCGCCTTGTTGGACGACTCGGAGAGCTTTGTTCTTGCCCGCGAAACACGCGAATGAGCGCGAAAGGACTCTTCTTGTTTCGCGCTCATTCGCGTGTTTCGCGGGTCAAGAAACTCTTTGCCTTTCAAATCCCTTCGTCGCGCCTTCGTGATTCTCCTCCTTCCGACGTCGGCGCTTCTGGCATCCTCCAGCGGTTCCTCCGATGTTTCGACCCCGGGATCGGAGAACGCACGCTAGCAAACCAATTGGCGTTCGCGCCACTCCTGCGTCGGCTTATGCTGCCCCGTCGGGAACGCCGCACAAAGATGGACCTCACGGAGATAGGCATGCGACGGACGACGATGCTGGGCTTGCTGCTGGCGCTGATCTTGACAAGCTTTGATCCCACGTGCCGCGGCGCGTCGCTACGGCTCGAACAAGTAAGCGACGCCCCGTTCATGCCGCCGGAGGTGCTCCCGGGCGACGCGCCCCAGTTCGACTCGTTCGCCGAGTTCGGCGGCGAGCTCTACTTCGCCTCGTCGGACGTCGCGGCGGGCACGCCGCGGCTCTTCAGAACCAACGGACAAGCGGTCACGCCCCTGGACGTCGGACCGGCCGTCGGCGCGGGCGTGGAGTACATCGAATTCGAGAATCATCTCTTCTTTCGCGGCGAGTGGGGCGTCGGCGACAGCGAGCTGTACCGCACCGAGGGCCCCGGCGTGACGAAGATCGATCTGAGCGGGGCCAAGTTTGGCTCCCGACCGCGCGGCTTCACCGTCGTCGGCGAGAAGCTGTACTTCTTCGCCTCGCCGAGCGAAACGACGCAACCTGGCCGCCAGTCGCTGATGTCGATCGCCGGCGGCGGCGTCGAAACCGTGGCCGACGTCGAATCGCCGACCAGCTTCCCGTGGCACGCGCGCGCCGGCGATGCGCTGGTCTTCCCCGCCAATGGACCCGGCGGGTATGAATTGCACGGCATCGCCGAAGGCGCCGCGTCGCAGCTCGCCGATCTCCATCCCGGCGCCGTCGGCTCCGATCCTCGACCCGGAGTCGAGTGGAACGGCCAGCTTTACTTCACCGCCTTGAACGCCCAGGGACGCGCACTCTATCGCACGGACGGCGAGACAGTTCACACCATCCCGACGGACCTCGGACCGACGGCGCTCGAATCGGTGACGTTCATGTCGCTGGGCGACCACCTGTACTTCGCCGCCGAGGGCGACGCGGGATGGGAGTTGTTCCGCACCGACGGCCAGTCGGTGACGCCGTTTGATCTCAATCCCGGCCCCGCAAGTTCCGAACCGCAGCTTTACGGCAGCGACGTGCTGGACGGCATGCTCCTAGTCGGCGGCCGCGGGCCGCAAGGGCCCGCGCTCTTCGTCGTCGACAACACGGGAAATGTGGCGCGCCGGTTGGATTTCAACTCGAGCAGCCCCGGATTTCCCGTTTATCCCATCGCGGAGTTCGCCGGCGAAGCTTACATGCAGGGTTATGGCGCCCACGGGGCCGAGCTCTTCAAAACCGACGGCCACGAGCTCATCGAGTTCAATATCGTTCCCGACGGTCAGCCCGGCACGTGGCTCGATCTCGGCATGGCGCGTCCCTTGGAGGGCAGGCTCTACATTCCTGCTTCCACGGCCGATGGCTTCGAGCTCGCGTGGACCGACGGCACAAACACGGGATCGTTCGACGTGAACCCCGGCGCCGCCGACTCCTGGCCCACGGACCTCCAGGTGGTCGGCGACACGCTCGTGTTCCGAGCCCGCGGCCCGCAGGGCGACGCCGTCTACGCGATCAAAAACCACGCGCTGCAAAAGCTCGGCGACCTGACGCCCAACTGGTTCACGCTCTACAACGGCGAACAGGCGCTGGGCTCGTCGACCACGACCTTCGCCCGCCTAGGCGACGACCTGTACTTCCTGGGCAACACGCCGCAAGGGTTTCGGCTGCACCGCGTCACCGCGGTTCCGGAGCCGCACGGGCTGTCCCTTGCCGCAGGAGTGGCGCTTGCCGTGGCGCTGACGCGGCGCGCCATGCGCCCAGTGTAGTCGTCTCGCTCCGCGAGACGAAAATCCTCTCGCTCCAGCGAGAGGTCTACGCTCTGGAATACTGGCGGCATCGCCGCTAGCCTCCCCCGCCGAACTCCGCCGCAAATGCCCGCGCGCTCAGCGGCTCGCCGGTCGCGTGCTTGGTGAGATCGTTCCACGGCAGGCTGCGCCCGGGGGCGAAGACGCGCTCGATCATGAACTTGCCCACCGCAGGATTCTTCGTGTAATACGCGTTGGGGGCATCCTCCGCTTGCAGCACCTCGCGGGCGATCGTCCGGTGCACCTGGCACGCGAAAAGCTGCCCCAGCATGTAGTTGTGGTAGTAGGCCGGCGCGCTCACGATGTGAATCTTGGCCGCGTAGTCCGGCATGTCGCGGCCATCGGGCCGCTTCAGGCCCTGATACTTTTCGACCAGGTTCCACCACAGTTCGTTGAGATCCTGGTCGGGATCCTCGTACAGCCCTTTCTCGAACCGCAGCATCACCTGGCACCACCGCGAGAAGATGAGCAACTGGTCGCGCCGCGCGCGGGCGCCGGCGGCGTTGTACGCTGGCACGTCGGGCACGTCGACGCCCATCTCGCGCAGCCAGTCGCCGCTCTTGCTGAACCGCTCGAACATCATCGCCACGCCCTCGGTGCACAGGA
>CAYSFP010000051.1:0-22599 GCA_964430075.1 uncultured Planctomycetaceae bacterium
CGCGGATGTTGCGGCCTTCGCGGCCGATGATGCGGCCCTTCATCTCGTCGTTGGGGATGTCGACCGTGCTCGTGGTGCTCTCGGCCGTGTGGGACGCGGCGTAGCGCTGCAGCGAGGTGATGAGCATTTCCTTCGCCTTCGAGGCGGTCTTTTCGACGGCCTCGCGCTCGTAGCGTGCGATGAGGGCGCCCTGCTCGCGGATCAGCTCTTTTTCGAGACGTGAGAGCAGCCGCGTCTCGGCCTCTTCGCGGCTGAGGCCGCTGAGCTGGTGCATCGTCTGGCGTTCGAGGTCGAGCAGATCGTCCAGTTCTTTCTGCCGGCGGTTGGCGTCGTCGAGCTTTTCAACCAGGCGCCGCTGATTGCTCTCGACCATTTTCTCCTGCTTGGCGAGCTGGTCGGCCCGCGACTGGATCGCGTCTTCGGCTTTGTCGAGCTTGCGCTCGCGCTCGTGGAGGCCGCGGCGAACGTCCTCGTTTTCGGCTTCGAGCTTGGCCTTTTCCTGGAGGGCCATCTCGCGGGCCTCGACGGCGGCTTCCTTGCGGCGGGTCTGGGCTTCGATCTCCGCGCGCTCGATGATCTGGGCGGCTTCCTTGTCGGCGTCGCGCTTGCGCAGGTAGTCGAGCAGCTTGACGACCGCCATGCCGCCGACCGCGGCGATCACGACGAACACGAACGTGAGCGTGTCGGAGAGCGCAAGCAGCGGCGTGAACGACTGGAACGCGGAAGCAAGCGGGGCGATGACGATGGCGGGCATGTGCAACCTTCTGATCCTGCAGTAGGCGACGCAGCACGCGACGGCACTTGGGACGCCAGTAGGACCTGAAGAGGAGGCGTCGACGGCCCCCCCACGGGGGCAAGTCGGCCCGCAGCACATCCGGTGCTGCGGACGTGGCGCCAGCGGGTTCGCGCGGAGAAATGTCTCGCTCGGTCGGCGCTAGGTGCGGCGACCGGGCGGCGGCAGGCGGTGATCGACCGGGGGCGTACAGCCGTGGCAGCCGCCGAGGGGCGGACCGTGGGGCTCGCGTCGCAGAACATACTGCGACGCGACGCCAGGAGCCGGTCGGGCCAAGGCCGCGACAAGCGCGGACGCTCGGCGGTTAGCGACGCTTCCCAGCACGGCGGCGAGCAGGGTGCGCACCGCGGCGCTTGCTTGGCCCGGGGCGAATGACGAACGGCTACCCGCGCCCAGGCGCACCCATGCAGCGCCCGCGGCCAGTGCCGCGATAGCGCTCAGTGCGATCAGAGTGACGAGGAGCAAAACCATATCGCGCGCCCGAGGCTGCAGAGAACGTAACGAACGAGTGCCTGGTGGAGACTTTTCTACGGTGAACCGAAAGTGCCACAACGCCTGCTCAACGAGCCAGCCGGCAAAGGCCGCACGCGCTGAGGTGCGTGGTTTATACGCAAAAGAAGTCTGGAAAGCCGCCGAGAGCCCCCTCGGGGGAGGGGAAAGACAGGCGGCTCGCTCCAGAGCTTGAATCGTATCACAATTGGGACAGACTGCAACGGGACCGTGAGGGTGTGTGAGCGCAAGTGCGCGGAGCGCAGCCAGCGGCCGCAGCTTTATGGGGATGTTGGGGCGAATGACGCGCGCGCGACCTGCTTATTGTCGACCGGCGGCGTTTGATGCGTTTGCCACGGCGCTGCCGGAGGCTGCTTCGCCGCTGGGGTTGTTCCGCGCCGCGTGGGCGATTGCCCAGCACGAGCAGCCCGAGGCCAATCTTGCGGCGGGCGAGACGGTGATCGCCAATCTCGCCGAAACGGTGAAACGCCGCGTGCGCACCCCCTCGCATGAAGCGCTCGTGGCCCACCTGCACGATGTGCTGTTCGACGTCATCGGGTTCCGCGGCAATCGCGACGACTACTACAATCCCAGCAACAGCCTGCTGCCGGACGTGCTGCGGTCGCGGCGGGGGCTGCCGATCACGCTGACGCTCGTCTACCGGTGCGTGGCGGCTGGCGTGGGCATCACCGTGCACGGCGTGAACGCGCCGGGGCACTTCCTGGCGGAGATCGAAGACGAGGAAGGCGGCCGGGCGCGCACCAGCTACGTCGATCCCTTCTACGGCGGCGCCCTGCTGCACGAGACCGAAGTGGCGGCCCGCATTGCCGAAGCGATCGGGCACGAGGTGACGCCGTCGGCGTCGCTGCTTGCACGGGCGACGCCGACGCAGTGGCTGGCGCGGATTTTAAGCAATTTGCAGGCGGCGCTGGCCGCGACGGGCCGCGAACGCGATATGCTGGCGATGCAGGAGCTGGAACAACTGCTGGAGCGGCGGCGGTAGTGTAGCCCTCTCGCTCCGCGAGAGGAGATTCGTCTCGCGGAGCGAGACGACAGCAAAAAATGGCGCCCCGCTCCGCGCGGTCGGAGACGCGCCGGATGCGAAGCATCGGTTATAATAAATCTTCCCGCACGCCAGCGCGGCGCCGAGGCGAGCGCCGCCTGTCACACCACCCAACGGCATGGGGATCTGATGCAACGCGCGATGGTCCGGATTTCGGCCCGCTTGATCTGGAAAGCTTGCGCGGTCGTTCTGCTTGTCGCCGGTGCGTGGACGGCAGCCCCCCGCCGGGGCGCCGCGGCCGTGGCGGTGATCTGCAATCGCACCGAGCAGATGCAGGTCGTGGCCGTGCAGAAGGAAGGCGGCGTGCCCGAGAGCCTGCAGTTGCCGCCAGGCGCGAGCCGGCCCGTCTTTTCGTACATGCCGGTGAGCGTTCAGCTCCTCGGCGGCGCGCCGTCGAAGAGTCAGCCGCTGGACCCGGGCAGTGCGTACGGCATCGTGGTCGCCAAGCAGGGCGGCGGTCTGCGGCTCAATAAGATTCGACTGGGCGACGCGCCAAGCGCCGCGTGGCCGACGGAGCCGCCGCCGATCACGGCGGTCGCGGGCCGCACGATCGACGTGAAGATTCTGGTGGACGAAGACGAGCGGCGCCCGCAAAGCGTGTGGGAGCCGGCGCTGCGGAAGCGCATCGCGGATGCGTCCGCGGTGCTGGTGGCGCACGGCGGGGCGCCGCTGCGCGTGGTGGGCGTGGCCACGTGGATTTCCAACAACCAGGAGACGGACTTCAATCGCACGCTGCGCGAATTCGAGCGGGTGGTCCCCGTGGCGCCGGCGCAGGTGGCGATCGGCTTCAGCAGCCAGTACGAAGTGGTCAGCGGGCGAATTCATCTGGGCGGCACGCGCGGCGCCATGCATTCGCACATTCTGTTGCGCGAGCGCATCGCCCATGTGCAGGATACCGAGCGGCTGGAGGTGCTCACGCACGAGCTGGGGCACTGGATGGGCGCCACGCACAGCGCGGAGAAGTCGAGCGTGATGCGCCCCGTGGTCGGCCAGGGGCAACTGCGGGCCGCGGGCACGACGATCGAGTTCGATGCGGCCAACACGCTGCTGCTGTCGCTGATGGGCGAACAATTTCGTGAGCGCGGCGTGAGATCGCTGACCGACATCTCGCCGGAGGTGCAGCGGCGGATGACGCAGATTTATGCGGCGCTGAACGGACGGTTGCCGAAGGATCCCGCGACCGGGCATTATCTGGCGCTGTTCAATTCGGCGAAGATCGAAACCCTGCTCGAGGATACGCGGCTGATCCTTCAGCAGATCAACAGCACGGCGGAAAAGCGGCCAGCAGTCCCCGGCGTGGACATCGTGGAAGCGTCGCTGGGCGGCGGCGGAGATCGGCTCTTGGAGCACTATGTGCGGCGAGGAGCCCAGGCGGCGCTGAGCGTGCGGCCGGAGAACGGCCCGCGGGCGTTCGTGCTGGCGATGGGCGTGGCGCTCGACGACGGCGCGACGCTCCAGCGGCTGCCGCTCGCCCGGAACGTGCTCGATGAACTTGAAGGCCCTGCCGAACGGAAGCAGCGGCTGGCGGCGCTCGGAGCGCCGACGCTGCGCGGGCGTCCCGACCTGGCCAAGCACTTCTTCGTGTCCGCCCACCTGGTCGCGCTCACCGGCAGCGAGATGGCGCGGAGCGCGGGGCTGGTGAAGGAGATGCTCGACGCCAACGGCGGCAGCGGGTTCAGCTTTCGCGACATGGCCGCCAACCGCGCGGGCATCGTGTTCGCGCACGCGGTGCTCAATCGGCAAGTGACGCTCCAACAGATCGCCCGCGACTTCACGGTCGATCGGTTTTTCCCCCCCGTGGACGACCTGCGCGAGTCGCTGCAGATGGCCGAGTTCGTCGAGGCCTACGGCAGCGCGGGGGATGCGCGGTTTGCGTCCGAACTGGCGCACATCGAGGCCCGCATCAACGCCCTACCGGCGTACTCTGGCGGCGGCGCGACGTCAAAATAAACTGGGCGACGTTTCCCCAGTGTAGCCCTCTCGCTCCGCGAGAGGAATTCGTCTCGCGGAGCGAGACGGCTACACACAAACTCGCCAATTGTGACCGCCGGCCTGCAGGGATAGACTGGGCCGTTTGGCGGAGGAGCTCTCGCAAAGTCGCCAAGCGATTGCGACGAATTTTTCTCTGCGTTCCCCCTCTGCGTCTTTGCGCCTTTGCGAGAGATCCGCAACGACAGCCCTGCCCTTGCTGACCGCGAATGAACCTGGCCGAATTCCAAGCTGAACGCGAGTTCCTGGTCGGCATCGACTCGGACGGGTGCGTGTTCGATTCCATGGAGCTGAAGCACAAGGAGTGCTTCATCCCGGCGTTCATCAAGCACTACGGCTTGCAGGGGGTGAGCAAGTACGCCCGCGAGGCGGCGGAGTTCGTCAATCTGTATTCCAAGAGCCGGGGAGTGAACCGGTTTCCGGGGCTGGTCGAGCAACTCGACTGGCTGCGGCGGCGACCCGAGGTGCAGGCGCGCGGCGTGACGCCGGCCAATCCCGAGGGCCTGCGGCGGTGGATCGCCGCGGAACCGCGGTTGGGCAACCCGGCGCTCAAGAAGGCGGTAGAAGCGACGGACGATGCGGATTTGAAGCAAGCGCTCGCGTGGTCCGAAGCGGTCAACGCGGCGATTGCCGACATGGTGCGCGATGTGCCGCCGTTCCCGTATGTGCGTGAGTGCCTGGAGCGATTAGCGAAGTGCGCGGATTTGCTCGTGGTGTCGGCGACGCCGAGCGCGGCGCTGGAGGTCGAGTGGCATGAGCATCGGCTGGCGCCGCTGGTGCGAGCGATTTGCGGGCAGGAGCAGGGGACGAAGAAGGAGGTGCTCGCGCTGGCGGGGCGGTATCCCGCGGGGAACGTGCTGATGGTGGGCGATGCGCCGGGCGACTACAACGCGGCGGCGGCCAATGGGTGCTTGTTCTTTCCGATCAATCCCGGAAGCGAAGAGGCAAGCTGGCGGCGGCTGGATGAGGAGGGGATCGACCGGTTTCTGGGCGGGACGTTCGCGGGGACGTATCAGCGGCAGTTATTGTACGAGTTCGACAGCTACCTGCCCGAGGCGCCGCCTTGGCGCGTGGAATAAGTCAACGATGTTCGCAAAGAATTCATTGCTTCCCCTCTCCCACTTTGCGTCTTCCTTTGCGCCTTAGCGCCTTTGCGAGAGATCCGAAAGAAAAAACATGAGCAAGCAAACTTGCGATTTTGGGCTCATCGGCCTGGCGGTGATGGGCGAGAACCTGGCGCTCAACGTCGAGAGCCGGGGCTACAGCGTGGCGGCGTTCAATCGCACGACCTCGAAGGTCGACGAGTTGCTCGCCGGGCGCGCCCAAGGCAAGCAGTTCGTGGGCTGCCATTCGCTGGAGGAACTCGTCGGCGCGCTCGCCCGGCCGCGGAAGATCATGATGATGGTCAAGGCGGGACCGGCGGTGGACGACCTCATCGAGTCGCTCATCCCGCTGTGCTCGCCCGGCGACATCCTGATCGACGGCGGCAACACGCACTACAAGGACACCGAGCGGCGCACCAAGTATGTCGAGTCGAAGGGCCTGCTGTTCTGCGGCACGGGCGTCTCCGGCGGCGAGGAGGGCGCCCTGCTCGGCCCCAGCCTGATGCCCGGCGGCAGCCTCGACGCCTGGCCGCACCTGAAGCCCATCTTTCAGGCGATCGCCGCCAAGGTCGGACCCAACAACGACATTCCCTGCTGCGAGTGGGTCGGCCCGCGCGGCGCCGGGCACTACGTGAAGATGGTGCACAACGGCATCGAGTACGGCGACATGCAGCTCATCTGCGAAGCCTACTTCATGATGAAGGAGGCGCTCGACCTGACCAACGACGAGCTGTACGACGTGTTCGAGCGGTGGAACCGCACGGAGCTGGACAGCTACCTGATCGAGATTACCCGCGACATCTTCAGCGTGAAGGACACGGACGGCGACGGCTACCTGGTTGATAAGATTCTCGACAAGGCGGGCGCCAAGGGCACGGGCAAGTGGATGAGCCAGCTCGCGCTCGACCTGGGCGTGCCAAGCACGCTGGTGACCGAGGCGGTGTTCGCCCGCTCGCTAAGCGCGCTCCGCGACGAGCGCGTGCGGGCAAGCAAGATGCTGCCCGGGCCCGAGCACACGAAGAACAAGGGCGATCGCGACGAGTTCGTCGAGCAGATTCGGCAGGCGCTCTACGCGTCGAAGATCGTCAGTTACGCCCAGGGCTTCGTGCAGATGCAGGCGGCGTCCAAGGAAGAGGACTGGGGGCTCAATTTTGGGCAGTGCGCGCTGTTGTGGCGCGGCGGGTGCATCATTCGGGCGGTGTTTCTTGACCGCATCAAGGAAGCGTTCGATAAGAATCCGCAGCTCGAGAATCTGCTGCTCGATTCGTATTTCACGGCGGCGATCGAGAAGGCCCAGTCGGCGTGGCGGCACGTGTTGTCGACGGCGACGCACCTGGGGATTCCCACGCCGGCGTTTTCGACGGCGCTGGCGTATTACGACGGTTACCGGCGGGATCGATTGCCGGCGAATTTGTTGCAGGCCCAGCGCGATTATTTCGGGGCGCACACGTTTGAGCGCGTGGATAAGCCGGGCGTGTTTCACGCGGAGTGGTTGGAGCTTCGTAAGGCGCCGCGGACGTAGGCGTAGTGGACCTGATTCCGCCCCGATGGGGCTTGGGGACAAATGAGGCAATCATCGTAACCCAGGGCGATGCCCTGGGCTTTCATAGAGCGGCCTTTCAGGCCTTTGGGATACGCGACGCCATGCCCGCCACATTCGTGATCTTTGGCGCCTCGGGCGACCTCACCAGCCGCAAGTTGGTGCCCGCGCTTTACAAGCTGCATCGCAAGGGGCGGCTGAACAGCGGGCTCCGCGTCGTGGGATTCTCGCGGTCGCAGTACTCGCACGATGATTGGCGCAAGGAGTTGGCCGCGACGACGGCGAAGTTTGCCGGCGAGGAGTTCGACGAGGCGGCCTGGGCGGTGTTCGCCGAGAACGTGTTTTACCACGTGGGCGACATCGGGCATGGGGACTCGTTCGATCACCTGCGCGACTTTCTGAACGAGATCGAAGGCGGCGCGCCGACGACGCGCGTGTATTACCTCTCCACGGCGCCGAAGTTCTACGCGCCAGCCGTCGAGCAACTCGGCCGCACGGGCCTGGCGACTGAGACGGAGGGGGCGCCGCGGCGGCTGGTCATCGAAAAGCCCTTCGGCACGGACCTCGCCAGCGCCCAGGAGCTCAACGCGGCCATGCATCGCGTGTTCGCCGAGCACCAGGTGTATCGCATCGATCACTACCTCGGCAAAGAGACGGTGCAGAACCTGCTCGTGCTGCGGTTCGCCAACACGATCTTCGAGCCGGTGTGGAACCGCAACTACATCGACCATGTGCAGATCACCGTGGCCGAGGAAGTGGACGTCGGCAAGCGGGCCGGGTACTACGACGGCGCCGGGGTGATGCGTGACATGGTGCAGAACCACCTGCTGCAGCTTTTGATGATCACCGCCATGGAGCCGCCGGTGCGGTACGAGGCCGACGCCGTGCGAAACGAGAAGGTGAAGGTGCTGCACGCCGTGCGGCGGTTCACGGCCGAGCAAGTGCACAGCGACACGTTTCGGGCGCAGTATCGTGGATACGCCAAGTCGGACGACGTGCCGACCACCAGCCGCACGGCGACGTTTGCGGCGATGAAGCTGTGGATCGACAACTGGCGATGGCAGGACGTGCCGTTCTATCTGCGGAGCGGCAAGGCGATGTCGTGCCGGACGACGCAGATCGTGATCCAGTTTCGCGAGCCGCCGCAAAAGCTGTTCGCCGCGGCGGGGCGCAACCTGTGCCAGGCGAACCGGCTGGTCGTGCAGATCCAGCCGGCCGAGGGGATTCAACTGCATTTCCAAACCAAGGTGCCCGACGCGGGGATGAAGCTGCGGCAGACGGACCTGAGCTTCGATTACCAGCAGGAGTTCCGGCGGGCGATGCCGGAGGCGTACGAGCGGCTGCTGCTGGACGCGGTCGAGGGCGACGCGAGCCTGTTCGCGCGGGCCGACGAGGTTGAGGCCGCATGGCGGGTGTGCGATCCGGTGATCGCCGAGTGGCAAGCGCACGACAAGCCGACGCTCTACATGTACGACCCCGGCGGCTGGGGGCCGGAGGAATCGACCCAGTGGATGCAGGCCCAGGGGCGGGATTGGTTTGATACGTGCCCGGTGCTGCGGTGAGGGTGGGTGCTGGCCGTGAAGGGGTGGGAAAGGGAATGGGACGCGGATGAACGCGGATTTGGCGGATTTACGCGGATCGGAGCGATTGTTGATTGAAAGACATTCCTGAATTGACGTCGTTTTACCTGTTGTCATGCTGAGGTCGGCCGAAGCATCTTGCCAGAATTAACTGCCGGGCGAGATCCTTCGGCCGACCTCAGGATGACAAGTCGAATCCGAATCCGCGAAAATCCGTTAAATCCGCGTTCATCCGCGTCCCATTTCCGATCGCCCCGTGACCGACGATCCCTCCCACTTCCCGCCGCTTCCGGAGAACATTCGCAGCGTGCAGCCCGGCGGAGGCGCGTGCTACGAGATCGAGCTGGCCTGGGGGCGGCTCCGACGCGCGTGGCTGAAGCGCGTGCGGCCCGGCTACGTGCGGCGGATGGCGGCGACGCGGCGCGGCGACGCGGCCGGGGCGCCGCACGAGATTCTGGATCCACGCGACCTGAAATACTGTTCGAACCAGTGCACAGCCCACTGGGCGCCTGCAGACGATTGCTTCCTCTGTCGCGACCGGCTGCCAATCGTGCGCTGGGGACTGGCGGAGTTGCAGATCGGCGGCTGGCCGCTGCTGGTCCTTGCATTGCTTCTGGGGGCGCCGGGGCCGCCGTGGTGCTGGGCGGCGGCCGTGCCGCTCGTGGTCCTCGCCTGGTGGGTTTCGTTTTTTCGCAACCCGGGGCGGGTGATTCCCGCCGATGCCGACGCGTTCGTGTCGCCGGCGGACGGCACAGTGGTCGACGTTACGGAGTTCGAGCACTACGAATTCCTGGACGGGCCGGCGGTGCGGATCGGCATTTTTCTGTCGATTTTCAACGTGCACATCAACCGGGCGCCGCGCGCCGGCCGCGTGCTGGCGATGCACTACAAGCCGGGCGAGTTTCTCGACGCGCGGAATCCCGAAAGTGCGATTCGCAACGAGTTCATGTGGATCGGCTTCGAGGACGCCGAGGAGGCGGCGAGCGCGTCGGACGCGGAGGGCGCAGCGGGACGTCTGCCGGTGAAGTTTGCCGTGCGGCAGGTGTCGGGACTGCTGGCACGGCGGATCGTGTGCGCGCTGCGGCCTGGGCAGCCCGTCCGCCGCGGGGAGAAGTTTGGTATGATCAAGCTCGGCTCGCGCACTGAGCTGATCGTGCCCAAGGGCGCCGTTCGCGTAACGGTGGACGTCGGCCAAACGGTGAAGGCCGGCAGCACCGTGGTGGCGCGGTTGGCGTGAGCGATGCGCACTACGCCCCAGGTCCCTCCGTTTCCTGAACCCTGAACCCCTCAATTTGCAACCCCAGAACCCCCGGCTTGCGCCGGGGGCTATTCCCCTCCTGAACCCTGAACCCTGAACCCTCCCTTTTCCCTTCTCCATGCATCGCATCCGCGCCGTTGCCCTGTTCCCCACGCTCTTCACGCTGGGCAACCTCGTGTGCGGGTTCTTTGCGATCGTCGTGGCGTCGCGGATCGCGCGGCCGGGCGACGATGCGTTCGTGCCGTCGCCCAAGCTGGATACCGCCCGCGAGTTTTTTGCCAGCGCCGATCCGACGCACAACGTCATGCTGTGCGGCGTGCTGATCTTTCTCGCGATGGTGTTCGACGTGTTCGACGGCCAGGTGGCCCGATTGGCCAGGGTGACGAGCGACTTCGGCGCCCAACTCGACAGCTTGTGCGATCTCGTATCGTTCGGCGTGGCGCCCGGGATCTTGCTCGTGAAAATGTGCCCGCAATTCACCGAGGTGCACAGCGAGGCCATTTGGTGCATCGCGGCGCTGTTTGCATGCTGTGCGGCGATGCGGTTGGCGCGGTTCAACGTCGAAGCCGACGAAGAGGACGACCATTCGTGGTTCGAGGGATTGCCCTCCCCCGCCGCGGCGGCGACGATCGCGGGCAGCGCCATCCTGTGCTTTCGGCTGCGGAGCGAAATCCGCTTTGCGGACTTCCAAGGGTTCGACTGGTGGCTGCAACGGCTGCTGCCCATCTTCGCCCTGCTCATGGCGCTGCTCATGGTGTCGCGAATTCCCTACCCGCATGCTGTAACGCACACGCTGCGAGGCCAGTGGAGCTTTCCCCACTTCGTAGGCATCGTGTTCGCGCTGATGACCGTGTGGGCCGTGCGGTGGTATGCCGTGCCGGCCGTGGCGGCGGCCTACGCGCTGGCGCCGCCGCTGCTGCACGCATGGCAGTGGAGCATGCGCCGGCGACGCGCCGGCATGCGGAAAACGAGGTAAAGGCGTGTTCACGGGGCTGGTGCAAGCGCTGGGCGAGGTGGCGGCCGTGGTTCCCCAAGGGCCGGGCGTACGGCTTACGATTCGCGAGGCGCGGATTGCAGATCGGACGAAAGTCGGCGACAGCGTGGCGATCAATGGCTGCTGCCTCACCGCAATCTCGATCGACGGCGAACAGATGGCATTCGAAGCGGGCGCCGAGACGCTCAGCCGCACGAATCTTGGTCGACTGCGTTCCGGCGATCGCCTCAACCTGGAAACCTCGCTGCGAATGGGCGACCCGTTGGGCGGGCACCTGGTGACGGGGCACATCGACGGCTTGGGCACGGTGACGTCGCGCGAGAACGACGGACCGTGGTCGACGTTTTGGTTCCGAGCGCCGGCGGCCCTGCTTCGCCAAATGGCCACGAAGGGTTCGATCGCCGTCGACGGAGTCAGTCTTACGCTCGTCGACGTCGACGACGAGCAGTTCAGCGTCGCACTCATCCCGCACACGCTCGCAACGACGACGCTCGGATTACGTCGCGTCGGGGACGAAGTGAATCTTGAAACCGATGTACTCGCCAAGTATGTCGAGCGGCAACTTGCGGGAAGAACGTAAGATGTGCGATGTGAGATTGAAGATGTCAGAAAGCTCTACCGGCAGAATCAATTCGTCAGTCGCATCAAGTGCTTGTTTCCCCATCTGACATCATCAATCGAACATTTCACATCTCACATTCCTGCCCATGAACCGTCAAACCAAATCCTTCCTGATGGCTCGCTTCCGCGAGATGGGCATCGCGCCTGCGACGCGGCATGGGCAGAATTTTCTCATCGACCTCAACCTGCACCAGGTGATCATCAACGCGGCCGATCTCGATGACCGCGACGTCGTGCTCGAGGTGGGCACGGGCACCGGGGCGCTGACCGAGCTGATGGCCCAGCGCGCCGCCGCGGTCGTGACGGTTGAGATCGACAGCCACTTGTTCGAGCTGGCCAGCGAGCAGCTCATCGACTACCCGCACGTGACGATGCTGAACATCGACGCGCTGCGGAACAAGAACAATTTCAATCCGGCGGTGCTGGAGGCAATCAGCGCCCCCATGGACGCGGCGCCGGGGCGGCGGCTCAAGCTCGTGGCCAACCTGCCGTACAACATTGCCACGCCGGTGATTTCGAACTTGCTGTCGTGTCCCTACACGCCGCACGCGATGGTGGCGACCATCCAGCTTGAGCTGGCCCAGCGGATCGTCGCTCAGCCGTGGTCGAAGGATTACAGCGCGCTGTCCGCATGGGTGCAGGTGCAGGCGGACGCCGAGATCGTGCGCGAGATGGCGCCAACCGTCTTCTGGCCGGCGCCCAAGGTGCAGTCGGCGATCGTCCGCATCGTGATCGACCCGGAGCGCCGTGCGGCCGTGCCGGACCTGGCGTTCTTCCACAGGTTCACCAAGGCGATCTTCCTGCACCGCCGGAAGTTTTTGCGGGCGAACCTGGTGTCGGCGCTCAAGGGCGATCTGGAGAAGCCGGAGGTCGACGAGATCATCGCGGAAATGGGGTTTGCCGACGACGCCCGGACCGAGCAGCTCGACGTGCCGACGCTGTTAAGACTGTGCGAGCTGGTGCGGCAGCGCGTGCCCGCGTGGACGATGTCGTGAGGCGGATGCCTCGTGCGCTGCTGGATTGGAACCGCCAAGGACGCCAAGGACGCCAAGGTCGGAAAGAGTGAACAACCAACCCCGAAGAGTAAAAAGTTGAACCGCGAATCACGCGAATTGGCGAGAATGAGACTCTCCTTGATTCGCGAGAATTCGCGTGATTCGCGGTTCTTTCTCTTTCTTTCCCTTGGCGTCCACATCTTCGTGGTTGACTCCCCTCCGACCTTGGCGTCCTTGGCGTCCTTGGCGGTTCCTTCTCCGCGGCGCATCGATCGAGCGGGATTTCAGTTGCCCCGCGGGCGTCCCATCGGGTAGCCTAAAGGCAAGTCGAGGGCCTTCGCCATGAGCTTTATCGAAATGACCGGCGCCACGCTCCGCCGGGCGCTGCACGAAGACGAATTGCAGGGCAACGAGCTGGAACAAGCGCGCGTCGCCGACGACACGATCGTGCGCGTCAATCGCCAGGGCGACATCGAAGTGCGCCGCCCCCGAGGTTGGGAATGCGTCGGCGGCCTGCTGGGCGGGTTCGAGGAGCGGATTCGCCACGAAACCGGGCTCGACTGGGCGTGATTGTGAATGTTCCTGCGTTCCTGCCGAAAGACTTGTGAGCAACGACGATGCAACAGATCACCGTTGAACCGCCGTTAGGAGACCGGCTATGCAAGTCGACTGAGCAAACAGTAGTCTGCGATCTGGAAGGGCGAGTGATCGGCTTCTTTTCGCCGCTGAAGAGCCGTCCGCGATTGGAAGACTTGCAGCTTGAGCCGCCCCTGTCGATACCCGAGACGGAAGAACTTCGTCGTAAGCATCGCACGGGCAAGCCGCTGGAAGAGATCCTCGGACGGCTGGGACTTTGAATACCATTTCGCGTCGTTGTGGAGCGTGGCGAATAATTGCGCCGCTGCCGGACGAAACGGTCTTGATGGGCGTCGTAAGCGTTCTTTAATGCGTATCGGGCGTGAACCGTTCGTTCCCGTCGCGCGTCCGTGCTAGGATCGAGTGGAGGCCGCGGCGGTGCGCACCCAGGAAAACTGCAAAGTCGTTCGGAGTCGGTCATTCTGAGGTCTTCCGAAGAATCTTGTTTCAGTCGCCCCAAACGATTGCCTCGTTTCCGGGTGCTGCCAGCAAGACCCTTCGGCAGACCTCAGGGTGACCGCATCGACTTTGCAGTTCGCCTGGGTGCGCACCGGCGATGCGTAGCATCGCGGTTGTGGACATTCGCGCGGGCGGCGATTGACCGTGGGGCAAAGTTTACGACGGGCTGATATGGCGCGCACGGCACGCATTCAACGGCAGACGGGCGAAACCAACGTCGACGTCGAACTGAACCTCGACGGCGCCGGGCTGGCCGACGTCCAGACGGGGGTCGGGTTTCTCGATCACATGCTCGCGCTCTTGGCCAAGCATGCGGCGTTCGACCTGCGCGTGGCCGCCAAGGGCGATCTGCATGTCGACCAGCACCACACGGTCGAGGACGTCGGCATCTGCCTGGGGCAGGCGCTCAAGCAGGCCGCCGGCGACAAGACGGGCATCCGCCGTTACGGGCACTTCACGCTGCCGATGGAGGAAACGCTCGTCACGGTGGCCGTCGACCTGAGCGGGCGCTACGCGCTCGCGTACAACGCGCCTGTGCCTTCGCCGAAAATCGGCGCGTTCGACAGCGAGCTGGTCGAGGAATTCTGGAACGCCTTCGCGGGCAACGCCCTGTGCAACCTGCACGTGCTCTTGCACTACGGCCGCAACAGCCACCACATCGTCGAGGCGGTGTTCAAGGCCGCAGCCCGCGCCCTGCGAATGGCGGTGGAGCACGACCCGCGCATGCCCGGCGTGCCGAGCACCAAAGGCACGCTGGGGGAGTAGAGTGCGTGAAACGCACCGGCGCCTTTCGCTGCCTGGTGCGTTGCACGCACCCTACTCAAGATGCCTGGTGCGTTTCACGCACCCTACTCAAGCGCGGTGCGTTTCACGCACCCTACATTTCCCGCAAAATTTCTGGGAAACTGGGGCTCGGCGGGCGTCTTCTTGGCGACGCCCTGCTTGCGAGGCCCCATGGATCACGTCGGACCGGACCTTCTGACGCGACTCCTGAACGAGCACGGCGCTCCGCTGGTGCTCTACGCACAACAGTGGTGCGCCACGCCGGAGGACGTCGTGCAAGAGGCGTTCGTCGCCCTGGCACGGCAGCGGCCGGCGCCCGCGGACGCGGCGGCGTGGCTGTACCGGGCGGTTCGCAACGGAGCGATCAGCGCGGCGCGGAAGTCGCAGCGGCGCGCCCTGCACGAGTCGGTCGCCGCGGAAGCGCGTCCGGCATGGTTCGCCGCGACCGACGCCGATGGGCTGGACGCGGCGGCGGCCGTGGTGGCGCTCGAGCAACTGCCGATCGAGGTCAGGGAAACGCTCGTGCTGCGATTGTGGAGCGACCTGTCGTTTGACGAGATCGCGAAGCTGACCGAAACGTCGACCAGCACGGCGCACCGCCGTTACAGCCAGGGCCTCGCGGCGCTGCGGGCGAAGCTGGGCGTGCGGCAAAACACGTAAGGATTGACTGCAAAATAACTTCCCCAGTTGCGTTGCAGCGACTTCCGATGGCCCTGAAAGGGCTCCATGAGACAGCCCAGGGCGCAGCCCTGGGTCCGAGACGGTTTAACAAGAGAAGCTCTGAAAGAGCGGGATACTGATGGGAACGTCGTTTCTGCCGCCCTGACAGGGCTTCGGAGTCTTAACGCATACGAAAACCCAGGGCGGCGCCCTGGGCTATCACCTCATGCCCTTTCAGGGCGACGGGCGCGGAATCACTTTCAGCGAGTTGAGCTATGGCGCATGAATCACAACGCGGAGACGGCCCTGAAAAACGTCGCGAGCCCGACGTGCATGCACTGGAGGCTTGCTTGACGGCGATGCGTCCGCGAGAGGACCGGTTGGACCGCGAGCGGCTGATGTATTTGGCAGGACAGGCGTCGGCCAATCCACGAGCGAAGTCCGTCCTTCCGCGAGCGACGGAGCGGATGGCGTCTGCGGCGTTAGGCGCTGTTTTAGGAGCGGCGGCAGTCCTGCTGATCATGCCGCTTGCGTCTTACGAAGCGGCGTCTCAGGGCACTCGGGTTCCTGCCACTGTTGCCAAGAACTCCCCTGGCGCGGAGGAGGATTCGCGGACAGAGGGCCGACTCTACGCGGTCATGTCAGCCGAAGAATACGACGCCCTCATCGATCCCGACGGGCGCATTGCGCCCATGACCAGCGAGTTGGGCGGCGATGTTTCGACGCCGCCAGCGACGCCGCGGCCTCTTACAAGCCGGTCGCTTAAAGACGCGCTTCAGGCAAGTTGACCCAACCCTCGTTTCCCAGGAGCGTTCCGATGAAACGTCGTTCCCTTGTCGCGGTGGTCCTTGGCGTCGTCTTCGCGGCGACGCGCACTTTCGCCCAAGACGCCCCGCCCCCCACGCGGCTCACGCTTCATCCCCAGGCCCCCCGCGCTGCAATTCGGCGTCCCCTGCTTCCTGAGTTCGCCGACCGCATTCCAGGCAATGCGGCCGTTTACTATGGCAAGGTAAAAGCGGAGCAGAATGCATTCTTTCGACAGGCGAACATCTTCGACGATGTTGAGCGGTGGCAAATCGCTCCCCTGGAAGCCTTGCGACGCGAGCAACCGAAGATCGGGCTCTCCGACTACTATCTTGAGCAAGGCGCCTTGTGCGACGACTGCGACTGGCAGCTCCCGTTGCGGCGCGAACCGGGCGCGAGCATCTTGCTCTCTGAGGTGCAAGAGACGCGGATGTTCGCCCGCATCTTAGCGGCCAAGGCGCGCGTGTCGCTCGCCGGGGGCGACCTCGAGGCAGCGCTCCAGCGGCTGCGCTGGACGTATGCGCTCGGGCGGCATGTCGCGAAAGGCGAAACGTTGGTCAATGGGCTTGTCGGTTTGGCCATCTGCAGAATCGCGTCTCGGCAATTGCTGGAGTTCGTTCAGCAGCCCGACGCCCCCAACCTCTACTGGTCCCTCACGGAATTACCTCGCCCATTCATCGATTTTCGCGACGCCGTCGAGGTCGAGCTGTCGTTCATCGTGACGGCGATTCCCGAATTGCGCCGGCCTGAGCAGGCGGGACGCACCGACGAGCAATGGCGCGACACGATACGGAAACTGCGATCGGTGTTCCGTCAATTGGCCGACGACCCGGACCTACCCGTTCCGTTCGAACGTCTGTTGGAAGCGAGCCCCGCGAACGAAGCAGCGGCAAGGAGACGATTGCTTGCCGGGGGATGGCGCGAGGAAGAGTTCGACGGCATGCTCGCGCCGCAGATCATCCTGCTGGAGGCCATGACGCAGTACCATGAGCAGTGCAGCGCGGCCGTCGACGCCTTTGCGTCGCCGTTTCCCGAGGCGCTTCGCGGCTTCGATGCACTGCAGGCCGACCTTCTCGCACCGTCCGAGGAGCCGTCTCCGGCTGCCCCGCTCGCGCTCGCTCACGTGTCGGCGCTGTACAGATGCCGTATTGTTCAGGCCAACGTGGAACGCGAGCTGGCGGTCTTGCGGCTTCTTGAAGCGCTGCGGGCACACGCCGCGAAACATGGGCTCTTGCCGCAGAGTCTTTCCGACGTTGCCGTCCTGGACGTGCCAGACGACCCGGCGACCGGACAGCCGTTTGAGTATCGCCTCAATGGCAGCATCGCGGAACTGAATGCGAGCGCTTTACCGACGCTTCAGGATTCAGCGCTGCACTATGAAATTGCGTTGGCGACGGATGTCCCGTAGGCGTCCATTCGAAGCGAACAATCCCTACTCGCCAAATTGGTCTCTGTAATCCGCAATCGCCGCCTCGACCACCGCCTGCGCGTGCTGCAGGTCATACGCATCCGGCACGTGCACCTTGTCCGCGTCGGGCGTCAGCATCTTGTACGTGCTGAAGTAGTGCCGCAGGCGGTCGACCATCACCTTGGGCAGCTCGCACACGTCCTTCACATCCTGCCACATATTGTCGTTTTCGAGCACGGCGATGATCTTGTCGTCCGCCTCGCCGTTGTCGAGCATCGCCAGACCGCCGACGATGCGGGCCTTGAGAATGATCTCGCTGTTGGTGATCGGCCGCTCGCTGATGACGCAGATGTCCAGCGGGTCGTGGTCGCCCGCCTTGGCGCCGGGCATGAGCCTGGCCACGTTCTCGCCGCAGTAGGTGCGCGGCACGAAGCCGTACAGCGTGGGGCAAAACGAGGACGTGCGGTTGGGCCGGTCGACGCGCAAGTAGCCGGTTTGCTTGTCCAGCTCGTACTTGATGCGGTCGAACGGCGTCAGCTCGATGTAAGCGTGCAGAACCGAAGGCGGCGCAGGGCCAATGTCCAGGCCGTGCCAGGGGTGGGGTCGCCATCGGTAGAATGGCGAGGGGAACTTCGACATCGAAGGATGTTCTCGGGGGGGCGGGAGAGAACGAAGGCGGGACCGCCGAGTTTAGCATCGCCTCGGCCGCGAGGCTACGAGTGTCGTCCTCTCGCTCCGCGAGAGGACTTCTCGTCTCGCGGAGCGAGACGGCTACACTGTTCAGAACGGGCCCCCCGGCTCACCGTCGCCGACGTGGGTTTCCAGGAACCGCGTGAGGCGGTGGAAGTCGCTGCCCAGCTCGATGTAACGGACGATCGTCACCAACGTCTCCCGGTCGACGAGGTCCTCGAACGGCACATACGTCAATTGCAACTGGCCCGCGACGGACACCATGACGCCATTGAGCTTTTTCTCGACCAGCGCTCGGTAGGCGCCCACGCCCAACTGGCTGCCGAGCATCACGTCGAACGCGTGCGGCTTGGCGCAGCGGGCCTCGTAGCCGAGCTGCACGGCGGTCACTTTGCGTTTCTTGCCGTCGTGCTGGCGGATGTATTCCTTGGCGATCAGCTCCGAGAAGATATCGTGCAGGTTGACCGCGGCGATGTTGATGTGCCCGTGCTGGTCGCGGCCGACGCCCTCGAGATACTTGTTGGGGAGCAGCTCGGCCAGACCCTCGGCCAGAACGATCACGCCGTATTCCTTGCCCTCCTGCTGACGGGCCGTCATCGTGGCGACGATGCGGGCGACGACCTCGCCCATGTTCATGATCGCCCGGGTCTTCTTCTCGCCGGTCGCCGGGTTGATCGATTCCTCGGTCGAGCGGTACTTGCCGACGATGTCTTCGACGCTGACCACGAGGCTCGCCTCGCCGGCGATCGCGGCGCCGTAAGCCAGCCAGCCCGCGCTGCGGCCCATCGTCTCGACCAGGAAGTAGCTGCGGTTGGCCTCGGCGTCGGCCAGCATGTTGCGGATTTCCGTGGCGAGGAAATCGACGGCCGTGAAATAGCCGAATGTGAAGTCGATGCCGCGGTAGTCGTTGTCGATCGTCTTGGGCAAGTGGGCGACCGGGATGCGGTGCGCGTCCAGCGGCAGCGTCTCCTGGTACAGCTTGAACTTGTTGGCGGTCTTCAGCGTGTCGTCGCCGCCGATGGAGATGAGCAGGTCGACGCCGATCGAGCGCAGCGCCTCGTAAACGGTCTTGAGCGGCGCCACGCACTCGGGGTCCGTCAGGTGCGAAGGGTGCGAAATGAGCCGCCCCGGGTTCTCGCGGGCCGTACCGATGATGATGCCCTGCGAATTGCGCGTGCGGCGGAGGACCGAATGATCGACCTCGATGTAATCGCGGCCCTTGACCAGCGGATTGTCGGGCCCGAACTTGGCAAGCTGGCTGTAGCCGTGCTTGACGCCGACAACGTCGATGCCGGCGCGCAGAAACGAGACGGCCGCGGCCGAGATGACGGCGTTGGCGGCCGGGGCCGGTCCGCCGGCAAACAGAATAGCCGCCCGTTGAAAGTTGTGTGGTCTCTTCGGCTTGTCTGCCATAACTCCACTCCCGCTCCGATCCAATCAAAGTCTGGTCGCTGGACGACTCATGAACCCCGTGTTTCGCCGCATCGGCCGCTGGCCGGCCCATTGTACGATCGCGGCCCGCAGCGCGGATACCACCTGCGGCGACAGGTCGTGAAACCATGTGCCGAAAAAAGTGTAGACCTCTCGCTCCGCGAGAGGAACGTTCGTCTCGCGGAGCGAGACGACGACACAATTCGGTAACATATGCGCCGCCGCCGCTACTCCGCCGTGAACGTTCGCTCGACGAACGTCGTGTCGATCCGTCCATCGGCGAAGGCGCTATGGCTCAAGATCTCCTGGTGCAAGGGAATCGTCGTTTTGATGCCCTCGACGCGCATTTCCGCGAGCGCCCGCAGCATGGTGCGCACCGCCTCCTCGCGGCTGGGACGGTGGACAATCAGCTTGCCGATCATCGAATCGTAATACGGCGGCACGACGTAGCCGCTGTAGGCGTGGGAATCGAACCGCACGCCGAACCCGCCCGGCGCCATCAGCCGCTCGATCTTGCCTGGCGACGGCTGGAAGTTGCGCCGCGGATCCTCGGCGTTGATGCGGCACTCGATCGCCGCGCCGCGGTGCACGATGTCCTCCTGCGTGAACGGCAGCGGTTCGCCCGCCGCGATGCGAATCTGTTGTTTGATCAGGTCGATGTCGGTCACCATTTCCGTGACGGGGTGTTCGACCTGGATGCGGGCGTTCACCTCGATAAAGTAGAACTTGCCCTCGCGATCGACGATGAACTCCACCGTGGCGGCGTTGACGTAGTTGGCTTCGACAATCAGCCGCCGAGCCGCCTCGCACATCGTGGTGCGCGTTTCCGGCGTGATGCTCGTGCTGGGACTTTCCTCGATCAGCTTCTGATGGCGCCGCTGGACCGAGCAGTCGCGCTCCCACAGGTGCACGGCGTTGCCGTGGGAATCCGCCAGCACCTGGACTTCGACGTGGCGGGGCTGCTCGATGTACTTCTCGAGATACACGGCGCCGTTGCCGAAGGCGGCCTCGGCCTCGGCCTGAGCCTGCTGCAGGGCGCTTTTGAGCGCCAAGTCATTGGCGGCCACTCGCATGCCCCGACCGCCGCCGCCGGCCACCGCCTTGATGAGCACGGGAAAGCCGACTTCGTGGGCAAATTTCAAGGCGTCTTCAGGGTGCTCGATGATGCCTTCGCTGCCAGGCACGACGGGGACGCCCGCTTTGCGGGCCAGCTTGCGGGCCGCATCCTTATCGCCGAGCTGGGCCATCGCCTCGGGCGACGGGCCGATGAAATCGATGTTACAACTGCGGCAAATCTCATTGAAGTGGGCGTTCTCGGCCAGAAAGCCGTAGCCGGGGTGGATGGCCTGGACATTGCCGACCTCGGCAGCGCTGATCACGTTGGCAATCCGCAGGTAGCTGTCGGCGGGGCGCGGCGGGCCGACACAAAAGGCCTCGTCGGCGAGACTGAGGTAATGGGCGCCGCGGTCGGCCTCGCTGAAGATGGCCACCGTCTCGATGCCCAGCTCGCGGCAAGCGCGGATGATCCGCAGCGCGATTTCACCGCGATTAGCCACGAGGATGCGCTGGTACATGGGGGAAGGAGTCAGGGGTCAGGAGTCAGGAATCAGAAGGGGAGGTGGGCGGCGCCGTTGGGATCGTGAGCGGCGGCGGTGACACTTTTAGCCGCGACGCTACGCGTCGCAGGGGCGCCGCCGCCGGACGCTGCTACCCCTTCTCGACGCGGAAGAGCTTCTGGCCGTACTCGACCGCCGCCGCGTTTTCGACAAGCACAGCCGTGATCTTGCCCGAAACTTCGGCGGGGATTTCGTTGAACACCTTCATCGCCTCGACGATGCAGACGATCGTTTCGGGGCCCACCTGATCGCCGACCTTGACGAAGGGCGGCGAGTCCGGATTGGCCGACAAATAGAACGTCCCCACCATGGGGCTGGTGACGTAGAGAGCGCCCGCGGGCTCGCCGGCTCCCCCAGCCGTGGAAACCGCGGCGGCCGCCGCAGGAGCTGCCGCGGCTTGAGGCGCCGGAGCTGCGATCGGCGCAACGGGCGCGGCATAGCCGCCAGGTATGACGACGGGGTCCTGATCCTTGCGCAGCCGGATGCGCTGCTCCGCCTGCCGCAGGTCGATCTCGGCGAGTTCGAACTCTTGCATGAGCTCGACGAGTCGGCGCACGCGCCGCACGTCGAACACATCGTCCGGGTTTCCGCCCCCGCTACCCATCGTTGAATTCTCCTGGCGTCGCGGAGCGACGATTCTTATGCGAGATTCAGGCGACGATGCACTCGTCCAATTCCTTGGGCACCGAGGTGAGCACTTCGTGGCCGCTCTTGGTGACCAGCACGTCGTCCTCGATGCGGATGCCTCCCCATTCGGGGAAGTAAATGCCGGGTTCGACCGTCATGATCATGCCCGGCTTGAGCACGGTCTTGTTTCCATTGGCAAATCGCGGGTTCTCGTGAATCTCGAGTCCCAGCGAATGCCCCAGGCCGTGGCCAAAGTGCTTGCCGTAGCCGGCCTTCTCGATGACGTTGCGGGCGGCCCGATCGACGTCCTCGCACACGGCGCCGGGGCGAATCGCCGCGATGCCCGCGAGCTGTGCTTTTAACACAACTCCATACAGCTTACGGAGTTTCGGCGATATCTTAGCCGTGGCCAAAACCCTCGTCAAGTCGCTCATGTACAGCCCTTCGTTCACCCCCCAGTCGATGAGCACGAAGTCGGCCTCGCCGATTTGCTTGCTCGTGGCGCGGCCGTGCGGCAGGGCCGCGCGAGGGCCGACGCCGACGATCGGCTCGAAGCTGAGGCCCTTGGCGCCGAAGCGGCGGGCCTGATATTCCAGCTCGGCGGCGATCTCGGCCTCGGTCATCGAGAGCGTGATCTTCGCCCGGGCGACGTCGAATGCCCGGCGGGCCATATCGCACGCCCGGCGGGTCCGCTCGATCTCATCGCGGTCCTTGACCATGCGGAGCTCTTCGACCCACCCGGACGTGGGGGACAGCTCCGCCTTCTCGGCCGCTTTAGCCAAAGCGTCTCGCTGCCCCACCGTGATCGAGTCGGCTTCGACGCCGACGCGGCGGGCCTTCAGCTTGTCGAGAGTTTTGACGACGAAGTCGAGAATCTTCGTCCCAGGACCGCGGATGCAGAGCTCAAGGTCAGCGCACTCCTGCTCCAACTGGGTCGTGTAGCGCTGGTCGCTGACCAGCACGTCGCGATCCTTGCCCACGACCAGAAAGCTGTCGTCGCCCGTGAACCCCGTGAGGTAGGTGACGTTGACGAAGCTGGTGACCAGCAGGGCGTCGAGCC
>CAYSFP010000051.1:22609-33733 GCA_964430075.1 uncultured Planctomycetaceae bacterium
TGCTTGAGCTGGCGGCAAATCTTGGTGCGGCGTTCGGCGTGGGACATGGGGGGAAGGCTGGAGGCAGGGTTCAGGGTTCAGGGTTCAGGGTTCAGGGTTCAGGGAGGGGGAAACAGCCGCGAGCCTACGGCTCGCCGGTGCGGCGCGTTGGATCTCGATTTCCGCAGGCCACAGTATCGGAGTCGGCCTCATTTGTGGCAAGCTCGGCGCCTTGGGGTGGCGTGGCGGGAGATTGTCGGTCATCTTGGCGTTGGCTGCGGCGCCCCGGCGAGCCGTAGGCTCGCGGCTATCGAAGCTCGCGCTTCGGTTCCCCTGACTCCTGACTCCTGCTCCCTGACTCCTCCACCCATGTTCCGCGTTACCCGCGAAATCGATTTCTGCTATGGCCACCGGCTGCTCGACTACGCTGGCAAGTGCCGTTATCTGCACGGGCACAACGGGCGGGCGGTGATCGCCATTGAGGGGGAGAAGCTCGATCACCGGGGGATGGTCGTCGATTTCTCCGACATCAAGGGCGCGGTGAGCACCTGGATCGACGACAACCTGGATCATCGCATGCTTCTGCGGCGGGACGACCCGGCGGTCGCGGTGCTGCAGGAGATGGGCGAGCCGCTGTATCTGCTCGATGAGAATCCCACGGCCGAGAACATCGCCAAGCTGATCTTCGACCAGGCGAACACGCTGTCGCTGCCGGCGCGGATCGTTGAAGTGCACCTGTGGGAAACGCCCAAGTGCTTCGCGACGTATTCCGCGTGATCGTATTCAGCGTGAGCGCGTCGGCCGCGACCCCGGCCAGTGTTGGGCGATCTTGCAGCGCAGGAAGGCGGCGCTTTCGACCAAGCCTTCGAGCCCGTCGACGCCGTCTTCGATGCTGATCCACCCGTCGAAGCCGACGCCCGCAAGCTCCGCAAAGATCGCATCATAATCGTTCAACCCGCGCCCGATCGTGCCGTGGCGGAGGCGGCGGGCATAACCGACGCTGTCCTCCTCGCGGCGCAGGTCTTCGAGCGTGCCCTCGGCGAGATAACGGTCGCTGGCGTGCATCGTCACGACGCGATGCTTCACGCGGCGGAGCAACTCCAGCGGATCGTCGCCCGCGAGCCAGGCATTGCTGGGATCGTAGTTCACCCCGAAGTGCGGCGAGTCGAGCGAATCGACCAGGTCGCAGAACACGTCGATCTTCTGGGCAAACTCGGGGTGCGTCCAGTAATTGTCCTTGTAGTGGTTTTCGAGGATCAGCGTGACGCCCCGCTCGGCCGCGTAGGGGAGGCAGGCCTCGATGCACTCGGCGGCGTAGGCGAGCCCCGCGTCGCGCGAGACTTCGTGCCGCCGCTGGCCGCTGAGGACGCGGCAGTAGCTGCCGCCGAGGGCGGCGCACATGTCGATCCAGTGCTTCTGCTTGGCGATCTGCTCGGCGCGGAACGCCGCGTCGGGATGCGTGAAGTCGGGCGACGCGCACAGCATGGGAATCGGCAGCCCGGCGGCGTCGGCCGTCTGGCGGGCGCGCGTCCAATTGGCCTCGTCGGCGAGTTCGAGGAAACCCGTGTAAAACTCCAGCCCGTCGACGTCGAGCGTCGCGGCCAGCTCGATCCACTGGGCGATGGTCATCGAACCGTCGACGCACAGCGGGTCCATGTACGCCTTGGGAAATGCAGCGAGCTGCGGCACGGGTGCGACTCCTTTGCGGACGCTCGATTCAGGTTTGAATCCGGTGAACAGGAAACTGGGAATGGGACGCGGATGAGCGCGGATTTCTTGGATTTTCGCGGATCGGAGAAAGCATGAGCGTTGGAGATGGCTTGCGCGTGCTACCTGGAGCCAATTTTGACGCTGCTATTCCAAGAGGTGATGTTGATCGATTCAGGCGCCACGCGATCTTGCCGTTCAATCCCTCCCCCTAGCTCCCCTCCCGAGTGAGGGGGGGATTTCAAAACGGCTCTTCATCCGCCTTCTCTGGATCCGCGGAAATCCGCTCAATCCGCGTTCATCCGCGTCCCATTCCCTGCAACCACTTGCTCACCGCCCCTGTGCCTGAACGGAGCCCCCCGACGCCGCATCAGTCATCGCCTCGCTTGGTGGGGTTGCGGCCGATGACGGGATACTGCTCCAGTTCGAGCACGCTGCCAGAGATCGGCGCGCTTTCGTCGCTGAGCCAGTAGATCGACGCCTCGGCGACTTCCTCGGGGTGCAGGATGCGGCCCGAGGGCGCGTACGTCGGATCGACTTGCGACGGCCAGTCCTTCGGCAGCCCGTCTTTCAGTTTGGTTGCGTACTCATTGGGCGTGAGCACCCAGCCGACGTTGAAGTGGTTCACCCGGATGCGGTCGAAGCCCAGCGCGTCGGCGAGGTTTCGCGACAGCGTCATGAGGGCGCCCTTCGAGATGCTGTAGGCCAGCAGGTTGCCCTCGCCGCTGTAGGAGTTGACCGAGCCGATGTTGAGCACGCAGCCCTGCGACTCCTTGAGGTGTTTGTGGGCCGCGCGGATGAGCAATAGCGGCGCCCGCACGTTGACGGCCATCATGCGATCGAAGAACGCCGCGTCGGTGCTGGCGAGGTCGCTGCGGGTGGTGAGCGCGGCGTTGTTCACGATCGCGTCGAGCCGGCCGAAGGCGTCGATCGCGGTTTCCACGACGCGCGGCGCGGCTTCTGGGTCGGCCAGATCGTCGATCGCAAGGGCGGCGCGCTGCGGCCATTGGTCGGCCAGCGCGTGACCGCGAGCGGCATCGCGGCCGTGGACGACGACCTTGGCGCCCTCGGCTATGATGCGCCGCACAATGGCCTCGCCGATTCCGGTGGTGCTGCCGGTGACGAGGATGACTTTGTCTTGGAGTCGCATGGCGCCGGTTTGCATCCCTTTTCGAGAACCTTGGCTGTTGGATTTATTCTCGCAAAGGCGCTAAGACGCAAAGGAGAAACGCAAAGACAGACAACATGAATTCTTTGAGTCTTTCTTTGCGCCTTTGCGAGAGACAATTGATTTCACTACGGTTTGAGGACGGCCTTGACGATGCTGCCCGAGTGCATCGTCTCGAACGCTTCACGCCACTGGGCGAGCGGCCAGACGCCGCCGGTGATCGGTCGCACGTCGAGGGCGCCGGTGGCAATCAACCGGATGACGCGTTCCCACATTGGCCAGTTGTGGCTGAAGCTGCCCTGCAGGTTCACGTTTTTCTGCACGAGCCGATCGAGCGAAAAATTCAGCGGTTGCGGGCCCCAGCCGACTTTGCTGATCCAGCCGGCCGGCCGCACGAGGTCGAGCGCCATCGACAGAGCGGCGGAGACGCCCGTTGCATCGATGACCCCGTCGACGCCGAAGCCGTCGATCTCGCGCGCCCAGGTCGCCGCTTCGCCCACGATGGGCAGACAGCCGTACTGGCGGGCGACGTCCAGCCGCGCGCGATCGTTCTCCAAGCCGACAATCGCGACCTCGGCGCCGCACAATCGAGCCATTGCGGCGCAGAGAATGCCGATCGGCCCCGGCCCCAGCACCAACACGCGATCGCCTGGGCAGATGCGGGCGTTGCCGATCGTCGCGTTGTACGCGACGCAGCACGGCTCGGTGAGCGCGGCCTGCTCGAACGTCATGCCATGGGGCATGCGGTGGAGAATCCGGGCGGGCACGGGGCAGTAGCGCCGCATCGCGCCGTCGACCATGGCGCCGTAACCGCGGCGGTTGGGGTCAAGGTTGTACAGACCCTGCCGCGTGTAGGGGCTTGAGGGATCAACGACGGCCGCGGTCTCGCTCACCACACGGTCGCCCTCGCTCCAGCCCTTCACGCTACGGCCGACGTCGGCGATCACGCCGCAGAATTCGTGGCCGAGCACCACCGGGTAGCGGACGGTCCAGCTTTGTTGGGCCGTCCACATGTGCAGGTCGCTGCCGCAGACGCCGACGGCCTGCACTTCCAGCAGCACCTCGTCGTCGGCGATTGTGGCGCGGGGGATGTCGCGGAGCTCGACGCTGTATTTTTCCGGGGCGAAGTTGACGACGGCGGTGTCTTGCATGAGGTGCGTGATGGAACGAGAAGAAGGCAGAAGTAAGGCAATCGCTGCCAGTGTAACGGCGTGTCGTTATTTCGCGGAGGCGCCCAGGGTCGCTTTCAGAATGCAAGGACAAATCCCCGACGGCTCCCCATTTTAGCCGCGATGCTACGCATCGCCGGCGCGGCGCGAATCGTTCGCGTTTTCAACAAGCGCAAATCCCTCCCCTAGCCCCTCCCTTCGAGGGAGGGGGATGCGACGTTGTAGCCGTGGACTTTTTCGCAGATCAGCCGCAACGACTCTTCGACATTGCCGCTGGCCGTGCGAAACGCGTCGGCGTCGATGGTGAGCGGCGCGCCCAGCACCACGAGTGGCGCCCCGTACTCCGGCGTGCGGACGGCCTGCTCCAAGGTCAGCCCGCCGACCGCCTGCACCGGCACGCGGACCGCCGCGACGACTTCGCGAAGCTGATCGAGCGGGTTCGGCGCCCGCTCCCCCCGGGCGGCGATGCCGCGGCGTTCGTCGTAGCCGATGTGATGGATCACGAAGTCGCAGCCCAGGTCCTCGAGCAGCCGGGCGCCTGCGACCATATCCTCGCAGCCCAGGTTGTCGCCCATCACCTTCACGCCGAAGTCGCGGCCGGCCTTTACGACGCAGTGGATCGTCTCGGCATGGGCGCGAGCCATCACCACGACATGCGTGGCGCCGGCCTTGGCCATCACCTCGGCCTCCAGGTAGCCGCCGTCCATCGTTTTCAGGTCGGCGACGATCGGCACATCGGGAAACCGCTCGCGGAGCGCCCGCACGCCGTGCATGCCTTCGGCGATGATCAGCGGCGTGCCGGCTTCGAGCCAGTCGACGCCGGCCCGCAGAGCCATCTCGGCCGTGGCCACCGCTTCGTCAACCGAGAGCACGTCGAGGGAGATTTGTACGATGGGTCGCAAGACGGGCTCTCCTGGAAACGTTGTGAAGTCGCTGTGGCGAGCCGACAGTCTATCCCGCACGGGCGGCCGATTCGAGGTGCTCCCAGCGGGCGTAGGCGGCGGCCAGCCGATCGTCGACCGATCGCAACGCCGCCTGGCGCGAGGCGATCTGGTCGCCCGGCTGCTTATAGAATTCCGGCGCCGCCATTTCCTCGTGCAGGGCCGCCTGCTCGGATTCGAGCTGCTCGATGAGCGCGGGGAGCTGGTCCAGCTCGCGCTGATCCTTGTACGACAGCTTCTTGGGCGCGGCGCTAACCGCCGCGTCTCGTTTGCCGCCGCCAAACGCCGGCGGCTTGGCCGGCGGCCCCTCGGAAGCGGGCGCCATGCGTTGCCGCAGCCAGTCGTCGTACCCGCCGACGTACTCGCGAATCTCGTCGCCCTCGAACGCCAGCGTGCTGGTCACGACGTTGTTAAGAAACGCGCGATCGTGGCTCACCAGCAGCACCGTGCCGTCGTACGCCACGAGCTGCTGTTCGAGCAGCTCGAGCGTTTCGCTGTCGAGATCGTTGGTCGGCTCGTCCAGCACGAGCAGGTTGGCAGGCGTCGCGAACAGCTTGGCCAACAGCAACCGATTCCGCTGGCCGCCGCTGAAATAGCGGATCGGCGCGCGGGCCTGCTCGGGCGTGAACAAGAAGTCGCGCAAGTAGCCGATGATGTGCTTACTCTTGCCGCCCACGGTGACCGAGCTCCTGCCCTGCCCCACGTTGTCCTCGGCCGTGGCGTCGGGATCGAGCTGCTGGCGCGTCTGATCGAAGTAGGCGACCTGCAGATTCGTACCGTGGCGGATCGTGCCTGCCAGCGGCGACAGTTTGCCGAGCAGGCCGCGAAGCAGCGTGCTCTTGCCGGCGCCGTTGGGGCCGATCACGCCGATCTTGTCGCCGCGCATCACGGTTGTGGTCACATTGCGAACGATCGGAACTTCCTCGTAGCCAAACGACGCATCAACGGCCCGCAGCACGAGCGCCCCGCTGCGTTCGCCCTCGTCGATCGCGAGTTGGACGTTTCCGACAGCGTCGCGACGATCAGCGCGGATTCGGCGCATCTCTTGGAGGGCCCGGACGCGGCCTTCGTTCCGCGTGCGGCGGGCCTTCACGCCCTGGCGAATCCACGTTTCTTCCTGGGCGAGCTTCTTGTCGAACAGCGCCTGCTGCTTCTCCTCGGCGGCGAGGGCCTCTTCCTTGCGGGCGAGGAACGTGGGGTAATCGCACGCCCAGTCGAACAGCTTGCCGCGGTCGATCTCCAGAATGCGGCGGGCCAGCCGCGTGAGAAACGCCCGGTCGTGCGTCACGAACATCAGCGTCGAAGCACGGCTGCCAAGGAAACTCTCCAGCCATTCAATCGACGCGAGGTCGAGGTGATTGGTCGGCTCGTCGAGCAGCAGCACGTCGGGCTCGCCGACCAGCGCGCGGGCGAGTAGTACGCGCCGCTTCATGCCGGTGGAGAGCGACTGGTACGCCGCGGCGCCGTCGAGCCGCATGTCGGTGAGCGTCCGTTCGACGCGATTGCCCTCGGCCCATTCGCTGTCGCGGTGCAAACGCTCGTCGTGCAGACCAGCAAGCACGATGTCGAACACTGTTCCGGCGAGCTTGGGCACTTCCTGCGTCAACAGCGCAATCCGCGTGCTGGGGAAAACTTCGATGCGACCGCGATCGGGTTGCTCCGCGCCGGTCAATAGCCGCATGAGCGTGGTCTTTCCGGCGCCGTTGCGGCCTAAGAGTCCGATCCGCTCACCGGCCTCAATGCGACAAGACACGCCGTCCAACAGCGGCGAGCCATGGTAGGCGATCGTGACTTCGTGGAGAGAGAGCTGCGGCACGAGAGCGGGCGGCGGAGACTCACGGTAGGGGCGAGATCGGTCGACGCGACCCTTCAATTGGACCCGATGGCGCCGACTGCCGTCAGGGGGCGCCCTCAGAATCGTCCGCCCCGGTCGCGTGTTTGACCAGCGTCGTTTGCGGACGGCGATTCGAGTAACGCATGTGGGCCCAGCCAGGCTCGAGGATCACCCCGACCGCGCGGTAACCAGAAAGTCCATCCAGCTCGCCGCCGGCAGGGAACTGCAACCCGTCGAGGTGGAACGGCTCGAGCGGACCGCGAAACTTGCGTTCGAGAAACTCCTGCACGTAACCGGGGAGCGGCCGCTGCGGATCGAGGGCCACGACCTCCGGCGGTACGGGCCGCTCCAGCTCGTGGCCGGACGTCGACGCCGACACGCGCAGGCGGGTGATCACCTCAAAGGGCGCCTCGTAGTCCGCGCCGTCGATCGTCACGCGGTCGAAGCGGTAGCGAAGCTGTGCCTCATCCTGCTGGAAGTGAATCCGCACCGGCAAACGCCAGCACCACTGAACGCTCCACCGTTGGGGATCGAGGCCGATCATCAACTCTTCGGTATTGCCGCCGGTCAGCTCGCGCTGCAGTTGCGAGAAGTTTGAGTCCCGCCAGATGGCGCCAGCCACCTGTTGGCTGAGAATCGACTCGATGGCCGCGTCGTGGAACGACAGGCTGAGGGTTTCGTCGCCTGCGAGCGGCGGCGGCTCGTGCGGCAAGGCGCCGATGCCCGCGGACGCCGCCGCCGGCAGGTAGCCGATCTCCACGGCCGTATCGCGGACTTTCGTCGTCCACCGCTGGGCCTTGTTGCCGGTGCGGGTGAGGAAGTTCAAGAAGTTGGCCGACCGGCGGTTGATCTTGCCGACCATCTCGGCAAGCTGCGCGCTCATCGACTCGGCTGCCTGCCGCTCGATGAGCGACTCGGCTTGGGCCTCGGCCGATGCGCGGCTGCCGTACACGCGGCGTGCGGCGGCGCGCCGCAGCAATCTCGGCGCACTGATGCCGCGAATGGTCGACTGCAAGTCGGCCACGGCATGCGGCTCCGTCATGGCGAACCGTTCGCCATTCCAATACAGGTCGGCGGTAACCGTGAACTGCGACGTGGACGAGCTCGTCACGCGTACGCGGCCCGAGGTCGACGTGTTGCGCGGAGCATGGACGCTGCCCCGGGCCGTCACCCGCAGGCGGGCGTCGGTCGGGGCGTCGTAAAGTTCGGCCGTGCTGCGCGAGTCGACCGTCGCCGTACCGACCACTGTGGCGCCCTGGATGTTGTTCCGCGTGGAGCGAGTTTCGTGCGACTCCTTCTGGAAGCCGTCGAGCTTGGTCTCGATGATTTCTCGATGGAGCTGGCCAATGATCACGGGAGCGCTATAACGACTGCGGACGCGGGCCAACAGCTCGGGCGCCTGCCCTGTGGCGGCGAGCCACCAAGCGGCGTCCTCGATGGCCGCGTAATTCGGCGCGGAGGCCGTCAGGCTGCGTTCCAGTTCGGCGACGCACCGAGCGCGGCGACCGGCGAAATCGTCGCCCGCCTCGGCCACGGCGTGCTCGAAATCGAGCGCTGCGCGCAGCGCCTTGCGTAGTTCGCCAATACGCGGATGCTCGAAGCCATCGGCAGCGGCGTACAGCCGCTTTGAGATGCGCTTCATCGCATCCGATTCAAACTCGCCTCGCTCGACAAGCGGCGACGCCCACAGATGCCAGCCGAGGTAGGCATGCCAATCAGCGTAGTCGGCGGCGGTTGAACTCGCTTTCAGCCTGGCGTCAAACTCGAGAATCGCCGCGTGCAGCCGTTCGCGTCGCACGGTGCGCTCCGCTTCGAGCGTCCGTGAATCCTCCACGAAAGGCGCCGCAACTGCTTGCGGCGCGGTCGTGAAAAGCACCACGCCGCCGATCGCGGCCGCCAAGACGAGTACCGTCCAGACTCTCATCGGGCGCTCCCCGCCACGCGGCGGGCGCGATCTGGCTGCGCCCGCGGATCGTCCGGTTCAAGCACCTCGTACAGCATCAACGTATTGAACATTTCCTGGATCGTCTGCTGTCCCCACGGCGAGTCGACCGTTGGGTCCGGATTCCGCGGATTGAATTTGGTGTTGTCCCAATACGCGGTGGCGAGCAGCGCCTGGTCGGGACGGATCAGGATCGGCTCTTTGAACTGGTAGAAGCGCTGCCAGCCGAAGTCCCACACCGGCACGGAGAGGATCGTCTCGCCGCGCACCTTGTCGTGCTGCGCGAAGTCGCGGAGCACGGCGGGCGATATGCCGCGCGGGTCGACCAGTTCAACGCGAAAACTCTTGCCGCGCGAGTGCATGTGCGGGCGGACGCCGTACAGCAAAATGGGTTTTCCCTCGGCGGCGCGGCCGAAGTGGTAGAGATCCTGCAGGCTATGGTTCTGCAAATTGGCCGGAATCACCATATCGGCCCGCGTGCGGAAGGGAAACCAGGAGTCGAGCACGACGTCGGGCGCCTTCGCGGCGAACTTGATGCCCACCTCCGACTGGTCGGCCGTGGCTTTGCCGCTGGTCGTGTAGTGCACCTCGAACATGAGATTCGCGCCCTCGCGGAGCTTGATCGCCGCGGTGCGGCCTTCCGGGTTCTCGCCCAGGTAGCGATCGAGGACCAGCGTGTTGCCTTCCTCGTTGCCGGGCGTATAGCCGCCGAGCAGGCGTGCGCTTTCGATGCCGAGGCCGTAAATCAAAATCTGATCGAGAGCCGTCGGGTCGCGATCGACTGGGCCGAAGTATTCGTGCACCTGCACGTGATGCACGACCGTGGCGTCGCCGGGATGCGTCTCGATGGCGGCGATCCAGCGATCTTCGTCGAATCCCTTACCGCCGTTGATCGGCACCGGGATGTAGTAGTAATTCAGCACGCCGGTGGCCGGAATCGGCATCGGCTTCGGCATGCGGAAGACGAAATCCGGCTGGCCGATGGCCCAGTCGCCGTGCTTTGCGAAATCGCGCGGCGGCGGCGCGTCGGCCGGATTGCCTTCGGCCAGGTCGCTGCGCAGCCAATTGAGCAGCGTTCGGCGCTCCTGGTCCGTCAGTCGCTCGTCGTGGGCAAACTCTCGCGATGTCTCGCCGGGGAACGGCGGCATCCGCTCGTGCAGCACAACTTCCTCGACCATGCCGGCGTAGGCGACCACGTCTTCATAAGTTAGCAGCGGCATCGGGGCGACTTCGCTCGGGCGATGGCACGACTGGCAGTGTCGCTGCATGAGCGGCTCGATGTCCTTGTGGTAGGTAAGCTCTGTTTCGCGCTTCGCAGGTTTGGTGAAGTTGATCTTGCAACCCACCGGCCGGGACGTCGCGCTTGTTCGACGTCCCGGCCGGCGAGCACGGCGTCGATCGCGTCGGCGAGGTAGCGCTCAGTTGCGGCAGGCTTGCTCGCCCCTTGCGCATTGGCGTCGTCGACGGGGCCCGTGTAGTGCACATTCCAGGAGCGATCGAGCACGGCCGCTTCGGACAAGCGCGTGAGGCCCAGATGTTCGATCAACGTCATCTGGGGATCGTGCAGCACGCGGAAGGGAACGCGCGCGTGCGCGGCATGCGCCGCCATGCGCCGTGCGCCCATGTCGGACTTCACGTAGACGCCGAGAAACGTGACGCGGTCCCCCGGATATTTCGCGAACTCAGTCGGACGGCCGGCACGATCCTTTTCGAATCCGTTGTACCGCTCGTGCAAGTCGCAAAGCGCGGGGATCGATTGCTGCACCACCGGGCATTTATCGTCGAGCACGACAAGGACGATCGCTTCGGTGCAGTCGTCGACGAACTCGGTGGCGTAGCGCGTGACGCCGAAGATGTCGTAGAGCTCGGAGTCGAGTCCCACCGGCGCGGCGGCAAAAACGACTCGGACGCCGCACAAGGCAACGGCGAGCGCGGCGAGGATGATCAACTCGTTGAGTCGACGCCGTCGAGACATAAGTCGCCCCCGGATGGTCGCCACGCGGTGGACCGAGACCAACGCCGAGGGCGCGGCCTTCCATGCAACTCCTGGTGAAGTATAGGTCAGTGCAAAATGAGTGCCAAGGATGCGTGTGACGGCAGATTGGGCAGCCAGTTTGGATTACGACGGCTACGTCGAAGAGCTGCGATAGCCTGCGATAGCCCACGACTTTCGGACAGTGGCGGGGAACATGCCGAGCGTCAATGGCCCGGAAAAACGATAAGCCGCAGGTCAGCGACGCAGTCCGCCAGCGCACGCGCAAACAAAAACCCCGTGGGCATGTGCCCACGGGGTTTTTGATAAACCTGGCGATACCTACTTTCGCGAGTGCTCTCACTATCATCGGCCCGAGGTGCTTAACTACTGTGTTCGGAATGGGAACAGG
>CAYSFP010000052.1:0-33524 GCA_964430075.1 uncultured Planctomycetaceae bacterium
CACCGTCGAAGACCCGGTCGAGTACCAGCTCGAAGGCATCAACCAGATTCAGGTCCACCCGAAGATCGGGCTCACGTTCGCCGCGTCGCTGCGCTCAATCCTGCGTCACGACCCGGACGTGGTGCTGGTCGGCGAAATCCGCGACCACGAAACCGCCGAGAACGCCATCCAGGCCTCCCTCACCGGCCACCTCGTGTTCAGCACGCTGCACACCAACGACGCCCCCAGCGCGTACACCCGCCTGGTCGACATGGGCATCGAGCCGTTCCTCGTGGCCAGCACGATCGAAGCGGTCATGGCCCAGCGGCTGGTGCGCTCACTGTGCATGACCTGCCGCGAACCGTACATGCCCAGCCGCGACGAGCTGCCCGTCGACTTCCCCTGGGAGGAGTACCGCGCCACCGGCCAGCCGATCTATCGCCACAAAGGCTGCCGCACGTGCCGCAGCGCGGGGTTCGCCGGCCGACAAGGCATTTTCGAGCTCTGCGCCACGACCGACGGGGTGCGCCAACTGGCTCATGACCGCGCCAGTAGCTGGGAAATTCGCAAGGCGGCCCTCGCCGACGGTATGTGTACGCTGCGGCAAGACGCGTGGGACAAAGTGCTCGCCGGCATCACGACGGTGGACGAAGTGTTGCGTGTCACCAAGGGGGATCGGTTGTAATGGGGAATGGGGAATGGCGAATGGGGAATTGAGAACGCGAGGGCAGCGTCGTGAAGAATGATGAACTTTCCGAACGCACCAAGAAGTTTGCCATACGAATCATTCGTCTCTTTGTTGCCCTCCCCAAGTCTGACCTTAGCTCGGTGCTTGGCAAGCAGTTGCTTAGGGCCGGCACATCAGTGGGTGCGAACTACCGAGAGAGGCGTGCCGTGCGAGATCCGATGCAGAGCTAGTCGCCAAACTTGGCATCGTCGAGCAAGAGTTGGCGGAAGCCGCGTACTGGATGGAACTGCTCATCGAATCAGAACTCATTCCCGCAGCTCGTTTGGCTGAACTCACCGCGGAGGCTGACGAACTCATCCGCATCGTTGTCACATCAATCAAAACCATCAAGTCAAGAAAGGACTAGCCCAGCGCGCCTCCCCATTCCCCATTCCCCATTCCCCATTCCCCATTGCCCGACTTCGCCTACATCGCCCGAAACCACGCTGGCCAGCGCGTCGAAGGCGTGCTGAGCGCCGCCACCCAGCGCGAAGCGATCGCGTCGCTGTCGGCCAAGGACCTGTTTCCCATGCAGGTCAAGGCGGCCAGCGGGCAGGTCAAGCAGGCCGGCGCCCTGAAGGTTCGCCCGCAGGCGATGGCCCAGTTCTACATGGAACTGGCCGCCCTGCTCCGCAGCGGCGTGCCGCTGCTGCGATCGCTGGATTTGCTCGGCAATCACTCGATCAATCCCGCCTTGCAGCAGATCACGCAGGACCTGCACGCCCGCGTCACCGAGGGCGATTCGCTGGCCGACGCGATGGTTCGACATCCCAAGGCGTTTACCGACCTCTCGCGCAGCATCGTCCGCGCCGGCGGCGAAGGCGGCTTCCTCGAAGAAGCCCTCGAACGCATCGCCAAGTTCACGGATCAACAGGCCGAACTGAAGAGCCGCGTCGTCGGCGCCCTGGCCTACCCGATTTTCCTCGCCGTCTTCGGCGTCGGCATCGTCACGGTGCTGGTGATCTTCTTCGTCCCGCGATTCGAGGTGCTGTTCACGCGCCTGCGATCCCGCGGCGAATTGCCGGCCCTCACCGAATGGTTATTGTGGGTTAGCGAGAGCATCCACAGTTACGGGTTGATCATCGCCGCGGCGATCGCGGGAATCGTGTTTCTGATTCGCCAGCAAGTGCAGAGCGAGCAAGGCCGGCTGCTGATCGACCACTGGCGGCTCAAGCTCCCGCAAGTCGGCACGATTTACCGCAATCTGGCGGTGGCCCGCTTCTGCCGCGTGTTCGGCACGCTGCTGGCTGGCGGCGTGCCGATCGTCCGCTCGCTCAAGATCAGCAGCGATTCGACGGGCAACCGCATCCTGTCCGACGCGGTGAACGAAGCCGCGGACAACATCCAGGCGGGCGCCTCGCTCGCCGAGCCGCTGGGCGCCAGCGGGCATTTTCCGCCCAACGTCGTGGAAATGGTCGCCGTCGCCGAGCAGTCCAACTCCCTGGAAACCGTGCTGCCGACGATCGCCGATTCGCTGGAAAAAGAAACCTGGCGCAAGCTCGACCTGTTCGTCCGCCTGCTTGAACCCGTCATGCTCTTGATCTTGGCGTCCGCGGTGCTGGTGATCGTCATCGCCCTGCTGTTGCCCATGATCAAGAGTGCCACGGCCCTGTAGTTTTCGGTTACAATGAACCGCCGCATTTCGGTATTCCCGCAAAGCGTCGCCAGGGTCCGGCCAGACCCGTGGCGGCCCTGCGGGGTTAACACTGTTAGGCGCATCACCCGCCAGAAATCCTGCCTTTAGACAATTTGGCCCTCCGACTACGTCAGAAGAGGAGAAAGGGGCTTCCCATGGTTCGTTCCACGCACACTCGCGGCCGACGGCGCCGCGCAACCAGGCACGGCTTCACGCTCATGGAAGTGCTGCTGGTGCTCATCATCCTGGTGGTTATCGGCTCGATCGTCGCGCCCAATATCTTCAGCGCCCGCGATGTGGCAAACGAAAATGCCGCCAGAACCCAAACGGGCTTCATCCAGGACGCGGCCCGCCGGTACTGGATGGACATGAGCAAGTATCCCGCCAAGATCGAAGACCTAGTGACCAAACCGAGCGACGCCGCGCAAGCGGAGAAGTGGCACGGCCCCTACCTCGACGGCGCCCTGAAGCCGGACCCCTGGGACAACGACTATCAATTCGCCCAGCCCGGCAAGCACAATCCCGAGAGCTTCGACGTGTGGTCCAACGGCCCCGACGGCCAGAACGGCACCGACGACGATATCGGGAATTGGGATAAATCGTCGTGAGCTCCCCGGCGCACGTCCGCATGTTGCGCAGGGTGGCACGTCCTAAGGTCCGCCGCAGGGCGTGGCGGTGTGCCAACCGACCATGCCCTGCGGAAGACCTTGGGCGTGCCACCCGGCCTCGCGTGAACGATCGCCGCGGCTTCACCCTGATGGAGCTGCTGCTGGTCTTGGTCCTGCTGGTCGTCGCCGGCAGCATGACGATTCCCGCCATTACGGGTGCGTTCTCCTCCGTGCGCTTGCGACGCGCTGGCGATGCGGTCATCGCGCGCTGGGCGGAGGCCCGCGCACGGGCCATCGAAACCGGCGCGCCCTACCAGTTTCGCTTCACGCCCGAGACCGGCAAGTACCGCCTCGAACCCTGGGCGCCTGCGGCTGCCGGCGACCAGGCGGTCGTGGGCTCGTCGCGCGGCGCCGCGTCGCGCGATGCAACAACCGGGAAGAAAGCCCCCGCGGCCGCAACGTCGGCCACGCACAAGTTGCTCGACCAGTCGCCGACCATCGAAACGGTCCTTCCCGAATCGATCCAGTTCCAAGGCGGCCAGAGCGCTGCCTACGATGACATCAGCGGCGAGCGACGCGTCGATTCGCTCCAATCGCTCGGCGACGCGTGGTCGACGCCCATCTTGTTCTTTCCCGACGGCACAACGACCAGCGCCACGGTCGTCCTGCAAAACGACCAGACGCAGAAGCAGTACCTGCGGCTCACCCTCCGCGGCCTCACCGGCGTGGGCCGCGCGAGCGACGTGCTGACCAGCAAAGAGTTGCAGGAAACGAGTCGGACGAGATGAGCGCATCGCTCCCAGACGCGTCTTTTCCGGTCTCCTCCCCCTTGTGGGGAGGGAGCACCGAGCACGGGCGCCCCGAAGTCGCCCGAGATCAGCTGCTGCTACCCTTCGCGCAGCGATCAGGGAGGGGGTGTGCGGCGGGTCCACGGCGCCTCTCGCGATTGACGGCGCCCCATTCTCCTCCGGTCCCCTCTCCCTGGCGGAGAGGGTTAGGGAGAGGGGAAGCGGCGGGTACAAAATTTCAAGGTATTGAGAACTTGACTGGTACGCATCACCTCTCCCCCCACCCCTCTCCGTCGAGGAGAGGGGAGCAGAGGAAGACGCGGGGAGGCTTCACCCTCCTGGAGGTCATCCTCGCCCTGGTGATCCTCGGCGCTGGGCTGGCCATGCTTGGCGAAGTGACGCAACTGGCCAGCCGCCACGCGGTCGACGCCCGCGCGGAAACACAGGCCCAATCGCTGGCCGAGTCGGTGATGGACCAGATCGTCGCCGGCGCCATCGAGAAAGAGAACGTGTCGCGGCAGCCGCTCGAGGTGGACGACACAACGCCCTGGCTCTATTCGATCACCGTGGGCACAAGCAACGTCGTCGGCATCGAGCCCGTCGAAGTCGTCGTTGAACAGGATCTTGAGGACCGGTTCAATCCGGCGAAGTTCCGTCTGCTCCGTTGGACCCCCACGCTGGCCGAGTTGCCCGAGAGCGCCTCCGGCGGCGCCATGGGCGGGAGCAGTTCCGGCGGCGGACAATCAGGCGGCCAAAGCGGCGCCCCTTCCGGCGGCGGCGCCAGCGGCGGATCCTCGCCTGGCGGCGGAGGCGCCACGCCATGACGCCTGCCCCGCCGCCGACAGTTGCACGTCAGCGTCTCGCCGCGATGCTACGCATCGCCGGCGCGGCGCGAGGACGCGTTGCAACGTCGTTCGCCGCCCCCCCTGCGACGCGTAGCGTCGCGGCTACGGCACATGCGCGATCGCGCCGCGCAAGCGCCGCCGCCACCCCGCTTGGCCTCCCTCATTCCGCCTTCCCCATTCCGCATTCCCCATTCCGCCCTCGCCCCCCTCGCCCCGCCTTTACGCTCATCGAAGTCGTCCTCGCCATCGGCCTCACGGCCGTCGTCGTCTACCTGCTCTCGACGGCGACCGAGTTGTACATGGTCAACGTCGAAGCCAGCCGCACGCGCGTCGAAACGGCCCAAGTCGCCCGCACGCTGCTCGATCAGATCGCCGCGGACTTGAAGGCCGCACGCATGGATTCCCCCGGTCCGGCTCGCGGCGGCGGCTCACAGCCCGGCGGCCAGCAAGGGGCGATGGGCGGCGCCAGCTTCGGCGGCGGCACGATGCAGGGGGGTGGCACGATGCAGGGGGGTGGGTTCGGCGCCCCTGCCGGCAATCTGCAAGCCCTCTACGGCGCCGCCGATCAGCTGCGCATCGACCGCGTCGCCTACGCCAACTGGGAACGCGCCGCTCGCGACATCGAGCTCGACGAAGCGGCCGCCGCGCCGGACATGCCCGTCACCGTGCGCTACTTCTTCGTCGACGATCATCGCCAATCGACCGAGCGCGTCGCCCGGCAAGGCGTCGCCCGCGAGTTTCTGCCCACGAGCGCCGCCGGCCTGTACCGGGAAACGATTCCCACCGCGGCGATCGATCCTCTGCTGCCGCCGCTCCCGCTGGACACGTCGCCGCGGGCCGGCGCCCGACTCGAATTGCTCGCCCCCGAGGTCGTCGCCTTCGAGCTGTTGTACTTCGACGGCACAAATCTGATCGAAGAGTGGGATCCGATCCTGGAGGGCGGCATGCCCATCGGCGTCGAAATTCGCCTCACGATCGCCCAGCCGCGATTTCGCGCACGCCCCGACCAGGACGAACGGCAGCGTCTCTCCGAGGGCCGGTATCTCGAAAGCGAACTGATCGAGTACACGCGTTTCGTCCGCTTGCCGCTGGTGGCCGCGGGCCCGCCGGCGCAGCCGACGCTGACGCAAGGCGGCCAGCCGGGGGGCGCGTTCGGCGGACCTGGCCAGGGCGGTCAGGGGCAGGGCGGACAGGGCTCGGGCGGACAGGGGCCAGGCGGTCAACCGGGCAGCGGCGCGGGAGGTGCGTCACCATGAATTCGCGCCGCCCCTCGATTTCTCGCAAGATAGCCGCGACGCTACGCATCGCCGGCGCGGCGCGAACACGCGTTGCAGCGCCATTCGCCGCTTCTCCGGCGACGCGTAGCGTCGCGGCTAACGCGCGCACCAACGCTCGTCGCCCTCTCCACCGCCGCGCCAGCGTCCTGCTGCTCGTGCTCGTCGTCGTGGCCATGCTCGCCCTCGGCACGAACACCTATCTGCAACTGATGCAAACCGAGCATCGCGCCGTGCGCCGCCACGGCCGCCAGCTCCAGTCGCTACGGCTGGCCGAATCAGGCGTTGAATATCTTAAAACATTCATTGTGAAGACGCCCGCGCAGCTCGTCACGCTCGGCGGGCTCGTCAACAACGCGAGCTATCTGAAGGCCCAGATTGCCGACGATCAAGCGCGCGACGTCGACCGCGGCCGCTTCACGCTGCTCGCCCCCGCGCAGCTCAATGGTCTCTACGCCGGCGTGCGCTACGGCGTCGAGAATGAATCGGCCAAGCTCAACCTGCACACGTTGCTGGCCGAGGGGCTGGAGTCCGAAGCCCGCAATCGGCTGATGATGCTCCCCAGCATGACCGTCGAGATCGCCGACGCGATCCTCGACTGGATCGATCCCGACGACGTTCCGCGAGAATACGGCGCGGAGCTCGCCTATTACTCCGGACTCCTCCCCGCCTACAAGCCGCGCAACGGTCCGATCAGCGGGCTCGACGAGCTGCTGCTGGTGCGCGGCGTCACGCCCGAGTTGCTCTACGGGCTCGACCTGAATCGCAACATGATCGTCGACGCCAATGAAACTCCGCGCGGCGCGCTGCTGGAGGTCGATAACACGGACGGCGTGATGAATCGCGGTTGGAGCGCCTATCTCACGATCACCAGCGTCGAGTTGATGGGCGGCGCCGCGGCGGCCGCGATGATCGATCTCAACAACCAGGATCTGCAGGCCCTGTCTACGGCGCTCGCGGAACAGCTCACCGACGAGCAAGCAAAATTCATCATCCTGTACCGCCAATACGGCCAGCCTGCCGGCGGCGGCCAAGGACGAGAGGGGCCCGGTCGTTCGGGCGACAATCCGGGCGGGGGAGCAAGCGGCGGCGTCCCCGGCGGACAACAGACGCCCGGCGGCCAAACCCCCGGCGGGCGTCCCGATCCTTCCCGCACGGGCGGCAACGTCGTCTCGGCGTCGCAGATCGAGCTCAATCTCCAGCAGCCCGGCGGCACGCAAATCAGCTCCCTCCTCGATCTGATCGGCGCCACCGCACAGGTCCCCTCCACGCCGCCCGGCGGACAAAATCAGGGCGGTGGGCAAGGGGGGCAGGGCCGCGGTCAGCAAGGCGGGAACAACGGCGGCGGGCAGAGGGGCCAGGGCGGCAACAATGGCGGCAACCAGAACGGCAATGGCCCGGGCGGCGGAAGCAATGAAAACCAACCGCCCCCCCAAACCGTGCTTTCCCCCTGGCAGGACAATCCGAGCGGCTATCGCGATTTGCTCACGCTGCTGGACGCTGCCACGTGCCACGCCGGCGCGCGGGTGGCAGGCCGCGTCAACATCACGCACGCCTCGCGCCCCGTGTTGTTGACCATCCCCACGCTGACGCCCCCGACGGTCGACCAGATCATCGCCGCCCGCGAGCCGAACCCGAGCCCCACGCTCAGCGAGCAGCGACACGCGATCTGGCTGCTCATCGACGGCTACGTGCCTTTGGAGCAAATGCGGCAAATCGAGCGATATATCACCAGCGGCGGCGACGCCTTCAGCGGCCAGTCGATCGGCTTCTTCGACGGCGACTCGATGCCCGTCCGAGCGGAGTTCATCCTCGACCGCTCGGTGGGCGCGCCCCGCCTCCGCCAGTGGCGCGACCTGACGCCGCTGGGGCCCGGCTTCGCCCCGGATTTGCTTGGCGCCACGCCCGACGACGTGCAGTAAGAATTGAATTCCTCCGGCTCCCTCCCCTTGTGGGAAGGGCTGGGGAGGGGGTTGAAGCGGGTACACGCTCCGCACAAAACCATGGTCTAATTTGAGCGCCAATTGGGGTAGCGCGTGTACCCACTTCACCACCCCTCCCCATCAAGGGGAGGGGAACGGAGGAGCCAAGGGTTAACCGCCACTAGCCCCTCGTTTCAGGTACAATGAACCGTTCCTTGGTCACCAACTAGCCCTGCCCACGGCCGGGGGCGAGGACGCCCCGGCTCGCGACCGCCCACTGCCCACTCGCCACTGCCCACTGCCATGGCCCGCGTCGTTGCGCTCAAACTCCAGTCGCCCGAGTCGCTCGCGGTGGTCGCCCGCACGGGCGGCCGCAAGATCGAGGTAGAAGCCGTCGTGCCGATCCCACTGGTCGACGGCGACGACGCCCGTTCAACCGGCGCGAAGGTGGCCGCCGCGCTCGCGCCGTTCAACGCGGCCAAGCTGGCCGCCGTCGTCGCCGTGCCGCGCTGCGACCTGCACTGGGCGAACTACGACCTGCCGCCCTCTCCCGCGACCGAGCTCCCCGAAATGGTCCAGATGCAGGCCGCCCGCGACGTCGTGATTGCGGATGATGGCATCGGCTTCGACTTTCTTTCACTCCACGGCGACGAGGAACATCCCCACCGTGTGCTTGCCGTCGGTGTGTCGCCCGCGCATCTGGAACGCATCCGCACGATCTGCACGGCCGCCGACCTCAAGCTGCAGCGGATCGTCCCCGAGCCGCTGGGCTGGGTCGAGCTCGGCCGCCGCGTGCCCGCCGAAGCGGGCGACAAGCGCGGCCCGCTGTCGGTGTTCGCCGCTAGCGCCGGTCGCCAGGCCGGCGTGTGGGCCATGGAGGACGACGCGCTGCGGCTGGTCCGCACCGTCTGGCTCGCCTCGGAGGACGAAACGCCGGATGATTTCGCCGTGCTCGCCGGCGAGCTGCGGCGCACGCTCATTTCGCTGTCGCAGATGGCGGGCGCGCCGTCGGCCGCGCTGCCGTGCACTTTTTGCGGCGCTCATGCCGAGGCGGCCGCGGGCCAACTTGCCGCGGCCCTCGGTCGCCCGGTACGCGCCGCAGCGCTCGACGATTTGGTGAATGCGCCGATCGAAGACGCCTCCGAAGTGGCGCCCCTGGCAGCACTCGCCGCGGCGATCGATCGCCCCTCGCCGATCGATTTGCTCCACCCGCATCGCCCGCCGGCGCCGCCCAGCCACAAGCGCACCTACGCCCTGGCCGGCGCCGCAGCCGCGTGCGTCGCCGCGCTCTTGGCGTGGACCGCCTATCGCAACATCCACACGCCGCTGGACGCCGCGGCCGCGGCCGACGCCGAGCGGTTGAAGCTGGGCCCGACGCTCGAAAAGATGGAAGAGATCGAGAAGCAGGCCGCCGCCGTCAACGACTGGCTTGGCTCCTCCGTGAACCTGCTGACCGAGCTCGACTACCTCGGCCAGCACCTGCGGCCTAAGCCGCTGGACGACAAGGAATTCAATTCCGGCGAAGACCTCGTGATCACCAAGCTCACCGTCGCCGGCCGGCAGATCACGATCGACGCGGCCGCCCGTTCAACCGAAGCGCTCCAGCCCATCGAGCGCCGGCTGCGGGACGCCAACTACCGCGTCTCGCGCAACGTGCTCGAGTCGCAGGAGCAGCCCTCGACGCCCGGCTATTCGGCCCATGCGTCTGCCGTGCTCGAGCGGCGCCCCGACGCCCCGGCCGCCCCCGCGGAGGCCGCCCCATGACCCAACGCGAAAAAGTGCTGGTCGGCGCCGTCGCCGCTACAGGCGTCATCTGGGGCGCCATGCGCGGCCTGGAAAACTACCGCGCAACGGTTGCCGCCAACGAAAACCTGGCTCAGCGCGCCGCCACGGAGCTCGACGACGCGGAGTTCGCCGTCATGCGCGGCGAAAAGGCCAAGCGGCAGCTCATCGAGTGGAGCAAGCGGTCGCTCCCCACGAATCCCGACGTCGCCAAGTCTCTGTACCAGGACTGGATCCGCGCGCAGCTCGCCGCCGTGGGCCTCGCAGTCGAGCAGGTCAGCGACAAGACGCTCAACCGCACGAACCCCAACTTCGGCGAGCTGTCGCTCGAGGCCCGCGCGAGTGGCACGCTCGAGCAACTGACCGACTTTCTGTACAAGTTCTACTCTGCGCCGCACCTGCACCGCATCTCGGCCGCGACAATCACGCCGAGCGAAAACGGCGCGAAGCTCGCCGTGATTCTTGGCATCGACGCGATCAGCCTCGCCGACAGCGAACGGACCAACGAGCTGGCCACGGACGAGGAACAAACGCTCCCGCAATCGCTGGACGAGCTGCGCACCAGCCTCGCCAGCCGCAATGTGTTCAGGCCGCACCAGCCGGGCGCCGTCGCCGAGGACACCGGCGCCAACGACGCCTGGGTTTCGGCCTTCACCACGCACGGCGACAGCGGGTATCTGCTGTGGATCAAGAGCGGCGAACCGCCGAAGACCCGCCGCTTCACGGTGGGGTCCGACATTCGGTACGGCAAATTCTCGGGCAAGATCGTCGAAATTGATTTCCCAGGGCGCCGCGTGATCATCGAGACGGCCGAGGGGCGCGTCGAGGTGGGCCTCGATCAGAACCTCGGTCAGGCCAGACCGCTGGGCGATACTTAAGTTGCACGATATTCCTTAGCGAAATCTCTCAATTCGCGCGCGGATTTTTGGGGTCGCGCTCCCAAAGTTTGGAGTCGGCGTGCCGTCCCCGCGTGGTAGCCTGAATCTCTCAGGCGGCCTCTTCCCGCGCCACGACCCGCGCGGCCCACGGAAGGACTGGCCATCGCGGTGGGCTCGTTGCGATTCCCGGCGCCCAGCGGGGCGCCAGCGGCCTCGTCGACCAAAGAAAACGGGGGATGTCCATGGCTACCAGTTCGATTTCTCGCGCCCGTTTGGCGGCGATTGCGTTTGCAACAATGACTGGTCTGGCGCTCGCCGGCCCGGCGCGCGGCCAGACCTTGTTCGTGCAGGACTTCTCGAACTTCAACCTCGAAGAGCCGCCCGAAGGACAGATCGTCAGCATGGGCACGATCAATGGCGGCGCGGTCGACTTCGACGACAACACCGCCACCGGCCGCGGCTTCTTCCTCCGCCATCAGGAACTGACCGCCCCCACGATGACGCTCTCGTTCGACGTGACCGAGCCCGTCGTCAACGGCGACGGCGGCGAGACCATGGAGCTGCTCATCCGCGTCGGCATCGGCGCCGGAAACGCCAGCCTGCAAAGCACCGACGCCATCGCCGAAGCGATCGTGTTCCGCATGACGCCGCGCGGCGCCTACCTGAACAACGGCAACGAAACCATCTTCATGGTCATGAACAACAAGCCGGGCGACCTCGTGTTCCCCAGCCCGGTCGACGGCCTCGACGTCACGCTGCCCGAGTTCAACTACATCACCTACTCGCGCGACAACGCGACCGACGCGTTCGGCATCGTGAAGGGCATCTCGGCGTACGTCGACCGCAACGACGCCGACGCCGGCTTCGGCGGCCTGCTCCGCACGTCGATCGGCTCGTCGTCCAACGCCAATCTTGGAACGTTTTCGCTCGACAACGTGCTGTTTGAGGAAGGCGTGTCGTTTGAGCGCCTCGGTCTCAACGTCGGCATCCCCGGGGACGTCGACGGGGACGGCGACGTCGACCTCGCCGATTTCGCCGCGATCCAGAATCACTTCCAACAGACTGTTACGCTGCGCACCGACGGCGATCTCAACGGCGACGGGTTCGTCGACTTCGTCGACTTCCGCCAGTGGAAGGACAACTTCACGCAGCCGCCCGGAATTGGCGCGGCAGCCGCGGTTCCCGAGCCGTCGTCACTGGCAATTACGGCCGCCGCGATGAGCGCGCTCGGCGCACAGCGCCGTCGCCTGCGAGGGAAGTAATAGCTCCCATCAACGCGTCACTCGCCAGCGGCGTCGCCTGCGTCTGCTGAGTCCGCGTCCTGCGCGCCGTCCGCCTCGTCGTTGTCCTTGGCCAAGGCGCCGTCCTCAATCAGTTCGGCGTCGGCCTCGGCCGCGGCCCTTGGTTCAACATCCGCTGCTTCCTTCGCCGGCGGCAGCGTCATCAAGATGGGAGCCGTATCTATCGCCGCTTGCCCCGTTAGCGAAAATACCACCGTCTTAGGGCCAGGCGGGCGAAGGTCATAAACGATACCTGAGCCCCCGATAACCGCGTCGCCGTAGGGACCCGATGGCGGCGGGATGACTTGGTGGGTCTCCGTCGGCTCCATGTACCCCGGCCCCACGGACCACAGCAGCGGCGTCCCGGCCGGGATGAGCTTGTCCCCGCCCGCGATCCCCAGGATGTGGGAGTTCAATTCTCCCGCCTTCGGCCCTGGTAGCTCGAAGCCGTCCGGTCGATACTGAAACGGCTCGAACGTAAACGGATCCAGCGGCACGCCCTCCGGCAGGTAATCCGGCGTCAGTTCGTGCAGCGAGCGCGGATACGTCCCGTGGTCCAGCCGAAATGCGGCCAGAGCCAGCCACTGCACGTCGGCCAGCAGCCAGGCGCGGTGCGCGAGATACTGGCTCAAGGCATATGGCTCCGGCGTGCACGTGCGGAAGTCCGCGGCGGCGAGGAAGGCGGTGCTGCAATTCTCGAGCACCCGCTTGCGCTGAACGATCCCATCGAACGAGAGCATGTTCGCATGGGCGATCGGAATGTCGCTCGGCCGCCGCTCGCCGGTCGTCGCGTGGTTGACCAGGGCGGCCTGCATCAACGCCTGAAGTTGCCGGGGCGAGCTCGTCGCCGGCAGGCGCGGCTCGCTCGCCGCGTCGAGCAGCCCGGCGACCGCATCGGCGTAGTCGATCCGTGCGTTGGCGATTGCCTCCAGCGCCAACCGCGCCCGCGTGCGCTCCCACGGCAGCATGCTCGCGTAGTAGGCAAGCTTCCCAACCGCCCGCCGGTTCTTATCCTGGACCCGGTTGTACGATCGCAGACGTAAGCGGTCAGGAGCCTCCGTCATCGCCACATGCTCGGCCACGAACATGTCGCGCGCCGGCGGAAGCAGGGCCATGGCCGCCCACAGCTCTTCGGCGGCGCGCACGAGTTGCGGCCCTGACTGGCCCGGCGCCGTGACCCAATCGGCCAGCCGCTGCCGATATCGTATTTCCGCATGCTGCGTGACCGCGTTGGCATACGCCACTTCCTCCTGGTACTGGGTCAAATGGAGAAGCACTCGCCGCATCGTGGCGATCCGCTGCCACGCGCGGTCGAGCGCGCCGGCTGCGATCTGTTGCTCGGCGTCCTTGGACAGCCATCCCAGCGTAACGAGCACGCCCACATGAGGCGCCTCTCCGTTCTCATAGGCATAAAACCGGCAGTGCGGCGACTGGCTGATCTCGCTCAACTCATCCAGATACTTTTGGCTGGCGGCCAAGTATCGAGGGGCCCACTCCGGATCGGTTTCCTGTGGACCGGCCGGGTCGCCGATTGCCGTGAGACCGAATTCCACCGCTCCTGGAAAACGCTCGTCAGCAAACTCGGGTTCGGGAGGGGCATTGTCGAGCGCCCCGGACTCCAAGATCCGCATCACGCGAGCGTAGCGCTGCAGCGTGGCTTGCGCCTCGGGCTCCTCGCGCTGCCAACGGAGCACCGCATCCGCAATCGTTTCTTGCTGGAAGCGATAGGCCACGCGCGAGTCGTCAATCTGCGCGATGCGCATCGCCGGCAGCGCCCAGGCGAGGCCCGCAAGCGTGATTGCGAGCAATCCGGCCGGCGCAACGAGCGGCCGCCACCCCGGGCGCTCCGTGAGCCAAGACCGGCAGTACGCCAGCGACGCAGCCATCGACGCAACGGCAATGGGGGCGACGAGCCATTCGCCCCGCAGCTCCCAAGCGAAGATGGCGTAGCACCAGCCGGCGACCAGAATCGAACAGACCAGCGCAGCAAATCCCGCCAACACCGCGCTGCTGAGCAGCATCGAGAACAACTGGCCGAGGCCGTAGGCCGCGAGCGACCCCGCCCAAACGAGCACCTCGATCCGCACTAACACTGGCCACACGACGAAGTCGTAGTGCGTCGTCACGTGGTTTACCGGCAGGTCACGATTGGAGCGAAGCAGCGTCTCCGAATAATTGCTCATGCCGAAGACAATACTCTGCCTGACGGCGACCGTCGCAAAGACGGCGAACGCCACGACCGGCAGCATCCAGACAGCATGGCGAGCCAGCCACACCTGCCGCGGCGCCGCCGCGTGATCGGCGAGGAACCGAAACTGCCGCCCGCGCTGATCGCTGCGAAAGGCCAGGGCCCCGCACATTGCAGGTATGAACAATAGCGTGGCTATCGGCAGAGCTGGTCGCTGTTCGAGATACACGCGGACGATTCCACCCTCAAAATACATCAAGAGCAAACTGATCGGGACGACCGCCGCGAGCGCCTTCCAATCGCTCCGCCAGGTTTGCCAGACGAGCCGTTTGAAACCGCGGAACTTCGAAACCCCGCGACTCCCGGCAGCCCCCACCGCCGGTGCGGCAAACGCCCCGTCGGCCGCGTTGGGAGAGGCGTTTCGTGAACGCGACTGCCGCGGGTCGAGCCAACGCAGCCCCATGCGAATGCCCATCGCCAGTGCCAATGCGGCAAACGCCAGGCAGGCAGGAATCGCGACGCGATACGCCTCCAGCGCAAACACGCCCGAGTCGATCATGCTCACCGACACCGCGACCTGCGTGGCCACCGACGCCGCCGCAATCGCCGCCACGGCGGCGAACAGCGGGTGGCGGATCCACAGCGACGCGAGCAGCCCCCACGCCAGCGCCTGAACGATCGCCGTGCCGCCGATCGCGGCCATCGGCCACGCCAGATCCGCCGCCGGCCACTCGTCCGCAATCAGCCGGCCCGCGACCAAAAGCACCGCCGCCAGTGCCGCCGAGCTCAACGCCGCCGTCCCCAGCTTGCCGAACAGCAGCGCTCGCCGCCGCCGCGGCAAAAGCTGCAGAAACTGATCGGTCTTTTCCTCGCGTTCTACCGCAAACAATGTGGTCGTCGCCCCGACTGCGTACAGCGCGGCGGCCGCCCAAGCGGACACGAAAACCCACTCCGGCCGCGCGGAATAATGAACCAGCGTCGCCACGACGATCATCTCCAGCACCGCCAGCGCCGCCACGCCCAGCCAGAACCCGCGCAGCATGCGGTACTCTTTCCACGCCGCGCGCACCAGCGCGGGCGACAGCGGGAACGAAAAAGCACGGCGAGCCCCGGCGGCAGCGTTCATGTTCCAACTCCTCAGCACAAAGCCTCAGCACTCCGTCTCCCGTCACCCGTTCCCCGTTCCCGCAGGCAAGCTTGCCTGCGGTTAGGCCCCATGCGCGCGGCGCCCCTATTCGCGGCGCACCTCCGCTACGTCTACTGCGTCTCGCTCGCCCTCGCCGTCAGGCGCGTCCATCTGCCCGACTTGCATGTAGGCCACGAAGATTTCCTCCAGCGACGGCGTGCGCGACTCCACCGCCACCACGCTCGGCTCGTTCTGCAGTTGGGCCAGTTCCGCGTCGCTGGCGTCGCGCACCAGCACCTGCCACTGCCGCGTGCGCCGCCGCATGCGGATCACCTCGCCCGCCACCGGCGGCGGGGCGGCCGAGCCAGTGACCGTCACCGTCAGCTCGCGCGTGCGGTTCTTCAGCTCGTCGAGCCGCTCGACCAGCACGACCTGCCCGCTGCGCATGATGGCGACGATGTCCGCCACGCGCTCCACCTCGCCGACGAGATGGCTCGAAAGCAGCACCGTGCGCCCCGCGGCCGCCAGGTCGACCATGCTTTCGAGAAACTCCCGCCGCACGAGCGTATCGAGCCCGGAGGTCGGCTCGTCGAGCACGAGCAGCTCCGGCTCGTGGGCCATTGCCAGCGACAGCACGACTTTCGACCGCGTGCCCTTGGACATCTGCGAGATTTTGCGATCGGCCGGCACGCCGTAGCGATCCAGCAGGGCGCGGTAGCGGTGCTCGAATCCCTCGGCGTAGAACCCGGCGGTGAACCAGCCGATTTCGGAGGCCGTCATCCACTCGTACAGCGTCGGCCGCTCGGGGATGTAGCCGATGCGGCGGCGAATCTCGTCGCTGTGGCGCCGGCTGTCGAGCCCCAACACCGACAGCTCGCCGGCGTCGGGCTCGAGCAGCCCCAGCAGCATCCGCACGAGCGTCGTCTTCCCAGCGCCGTTTTCGCCGAGCAGCGCGAACACCGTGCCCGCCGGCACGCTCAGCGACGCGCGATCCACCGCCGCATGCTTGCCGAACACCTTCACCGCGTCGCGCACTTGAATGACGGTCGACATGATTTCCCTCCCCGACTTGCGGCGTTGCCTAGAAAATCCGAAATCCGAAACTCGAAGCACGAAACAAGCACGAAGCGGCAATTCCCCAAACCATATTTGGACTGTGAAGTCCAGACGTGATTGATTGTTTCGAATTTCTGATTTCTGATTTCTGATTTCGAATTTCGATTTTTCGGATTTCGGGCAAAGCCCGTCACCCTAGCATTGCAGTTTGCGTAATTCCGCGGCCACGAGCTGCTCCACTTCGGCCACTTCGAGCCCTGCGCTGAGAGCCTCGGCCAGCGCCTGGCTGAGCCGCGCGCCCAAAAGCTGCCGCCGCTGCTCGCGGCACAGCCGCCGCGCGTCGGCGGCGACCGCCAGCCCCGTGCCGCGCACCGGCTCGACGACCTTCTCATCCTGAAGCTGACGATAGGCCCGGGCTACCGTGTTGGGATTGATCGCCAACTCCCGTGCCGTCTCGCGGACGCTGGGGATGAGCTCGCCCGCGGCCAGGGCGCACTCGGCGACGGCAAACTTCACCTGCCGCACGATCTGGTCGTACACCGCCAGCCCGTTGTCGGTTTGCACGTGAAGAAACATGCCGCCGCCCGCCTGTTCTGCCCGAGTTCTCTGCCAGCCCCGAATCGCGCCCGCCGCCGGCCGTTGTGTACTACCGTGATAGTACGCTAGTCGATTGGCGAGCCTGCTGTCAATGTTTTTTTTCAAACCATGCAGAACTCAACGTCCGCGCCAGCTAGCCCCGACCAAGCTTGGTCGGGGCTGCTCCTCCCCGCCCGCTGCCACTGCCCGCTTCCCCTCCGCTATCGCTGCCAGCGCACTCCCCTCGCGAGGAGGATTTTCTGGAGAGCCTGGCAGACTTTGCCGATTATTCCGATTGTGACGCCTCGCGTCTCGGCAGCGCGCCGGTGCGCTTGCCCCACGCAATTCGAGTCTTCACATCACCGCGGAGAGCGGCTTTGCACCGAACACGACCACTCATCACCGTGGCGAGCCTGGCTGCGGCGGCGCTCGCCGTCAGCATCGTCGTGCCCGCACTGCGCACCGCGCTCGCCCAGGACCGCTATCCCGGGACTTCGGTGCTGCAGATTGCGCAACTGCCCGCCGTCGAGCAGGCCGCCGCACCCGTGGCGAGCCCCGCAGTAACGCCGCAAACGCCCATTCCGCAGGCGCCAGCTCAGGCGCTCCCACAAGCACCAAACGCCGCGCCCATCGCCTCGTCCGACGCCCCGCCGCCTGACGCCCCCGGCGCAAGGGCGGCCATCGCCGAACAGCACTTCCAGCTCCGCACGCTGACCGCCGACCAACTGCGGGCCCGCGTCGAGCAGATTTTCGGCCGCCCGGTCACGCTGCTCGACGCCGACGGCAGCTCCTGGATGCGCTTCACCGTCCAGTCCGGCGGCGACGCGCCGGTGCTCATCGCCGTCCAGCCGCAAACCGGCGAGGTCCGCGTGCTGGGCCGCGCCGATCAGCTCCGCGCGTGGCGCGAGCTGCTCGCCGCCGTCGACGCCCCGGTCGGCGCCGACAGCGCGACCGAAGTGATCGCCGCGGACGAATCCACCGCCCCGCGCGTGCGCCGCACGGTGGAGATGATGCTGGCCCAGGCCCAGGTCCCGGCCGCCGGCCCCGGCGAGCCGAGCGTGCAGAGCATCCTGCCCGGCATCCCCGAGGGTCTGCTCGGCCCCGTCGAGATCGTCAACATCGAGGGCACCGACCTGTTTATCATCCAGGGCAATCCGCGCGATGTGGAACGCGCGTTGTCGGTCATCCGGCAGATTCAGGAGATGTCCCGCGTCAGCGAGCCGCAGGTCGTCGTCCGCCCGCTCGCGCACGTCGACTCGCAAGCCATTGCCGTGTTGCTGACGCAACTGTTCGGCATCGCGGACGAAGGAACGTTTTCGCTTGGCGGCTACTACGGCTCGCTGCTCGCGTTGCCGCTGGGCCGTCCCAACGCCGTGCTGTTGGTCGGCGGGCCCGTGACCATCGCCAAAGTCCAGGAAATTCTCGCGCAGCTCGACGCCCCCGTCGCCGCCGAGACCACGCAGTTCGAAGTCTTTCCGCTGAAATACGCCAGCGCCGAGGCATCGCAAACGGTCGTCGAAGAACTCTTCACCGCGCTGGCAGGTGAGACCGTGCCGCCCGCGTTCCAGCCCAAAGCGCTGGTCATTGCCGAGCTGCGGACCAACTCGCTCATCGTGCGGGCCGGTCCCAGCGACATGGCTGAAGTGCGCGAGCTGGTCGCCAAGATCGACCGCCCCTCGGGCGACTCGGCGGGCGAACTTCGCGTATTCAAGTTGCGGCACTCGCTGGCCTCGACGCTGGCGCCCGTGCTGCAGGCCGCCTTCAGCGGCGCAGGAACCAATGCGGCGGCGCCCGCCGGAAACCTCGCCCGGCTGTTGCGGATGGTCACGATCGACGCCGAAGGCCGCCAGCGGCTCGAGTCCGGCGTGCTCGCGGGCGTGACCGTCAACGCCGACGAGCGTTCCAACGCACTGGTCGTCTCGGCGCCGCCCGAGAGCATGCCCCTCATTGCCACGCTGATCGAGCAGCTCGACCAGCCGCCCGACGCGGTCGCCGAGCTGAAAGTCTTCACGATCGAAAACGGCGACGCCGTGACGCTCGCCGAAATGCTGCAGGAGCTGTTCGGCACAGGCCAGCAACAGGGCGGGGGCGGCGCCCAGGGCGCCAGGGCCCCGGTGTTCGAGCTGCGTTTCTCCGTCGACGAGCGCACCAACAGCATCATCGCCGCCGGCAGCGCCGACGAGCTGCTCGTGGTCGAAGCCATCCTGCTGCGGCTCGACGCCGGCCAAAGCCGCAGCCGCATCAACCGCGTCTACCGCCTGAAGAACGCTTCGGCCAACGACGTGGCCCTGGCGCTGCAGAACTGGCTGGAGCAGAAGCGCGAAGTCGAGCAGACGGCGCCCGGCGTGATCAGCCCCTTCGCCCAACTGGAGCGCGAGGTGGTCGTCGTCCCCGAAATCGCCAGCAACAGCCTCATCGTGTCGGCCACGCCGTCGTACTACGAGGAACTGGAAGCGATTATCCAGCAACTCGACGAGCAGGCGCCGATGGTGATGATCCAGGTGCTCATCGGCGAAGTGCGGCTGGGCGACGCCGACGAGTTCGGCGTGGAGTTGGGCCTGCAGGACTCGGTGCTGTTTGATCGCAGTTTGCTGTCGAGCCAGGACTTCCTGACGACGCAACAGACAACGATCGAGCAAATTGGCGGCAACAACATCCAGGTTCAGCAGGAAATCATTCGCTCCGCGCGGCAGCAGCCTGGATTTAACTTTGGCGATCCAGGCCAGGGGTTGCCCAACTCGGGCAGCGCGAGGTCTCTGGCAACCGCCGCCGCCGTCGGCGCCCAGGGCCTGTCCAGCTTCGCGGTCAACCGCGTGAGTCCCGACCTCGGCTTCGGCGGCTTCGTCCTCTCGGCCAGCAGCAACAGCGTCAGCATGTTGCTGCGGGCATTACAAGAAACTCGCCGGATCGAAATTCTCAGCCGGCCGCAGATTATGGCCCTCGACAACCAGTTCGGCCGCTCGTTCGTCGGCGAAATCGTACCGTTTATCACCGAGAGCAACATCAACCAGTTCACCGGCCAGCCGCAAAACACGGTGACGCCGGTGCCCGTCGGTCTCGAGCTGCTGGTGCGGCCGCGCATCAGCCCGGAAGATCTCGTCGTCATGGAAATCGCGGCCCGCAAGGCCGAAGTGGGGCCGTTGGACCAGGGCGTGCCGATCTCCGTGACCCCCAACGGCGACCCCATCAATGTGCCGCGCATCAATTCCACCGAGGCCCAAACCACCGTCAGCGCCGCCAGCGGCCAGACCGTCGTGCTCAGCGGCTTGCTCACCAAGCGCGACGAGGCCCTGCACCGCCGCGTGCCGCTGCTGGCCGACATTCCCCTGGTGGGCAACCTGTTCCGCTTCGATTCAACGCGGCTGGTTCGCACCGAACTGTTGATCATCCTCACGCCGCACGTCGTCCGCAGCCGCGCCGACTCCGAGCGGCTCAAGCAAATCGAAAGTGCGCGGATGAGCTGGTGCCTGGGCGACGTGGTCGACCTGCACGGCCCGGCGGGCCTCCGCAGCCGCCAGGATCCGCTCGGCGCCGCCGAGGCCGAGATCGTCTATCCCCAAATGGGCGCCAGCGAGATCGGCGCCATGGGACCGATGCTGGGCGGCGGCGAAATCATGCCCACGCCCGCCGACGAGCTGTACCTGTCCCCATCAATTCAACCGATGCCGCCCGCCGCCCCCACGCTGCCGGCGGCGCGGTGATCATTCCCCCTCCCTCGAAGGGAGGGGCTAGGGGAGGGATTTTTCCCTCGCTTGACAATGCTGATGCACATGTCCGACTCAAATCCGCTGTTAGGCCCAGCGTTCGCGCCGCGTCGTGGGACAAGCACGCGCAGCGCCGGCCGAGGAAAAATCGCCGCCGCCTATCGGCGCTCAGCCGAGGCGGCATCAATCCGTGATTTGACTCCGACGCGGTCAGCCTCCGCTCGAATCCGCGCTGTCCGCGCGGCCGATCCTTTGGTTTGGGCCAATAACCCGGCGTGAACGCCGGGCCTACGATCCTTTTCCGACCATACGCCATACGCCATCCGCCCAGCCGCCGTATGAAAACCAAAGACTACCTCCTCATCCCCCTGCTCGTCGCGTTCGCCCTCGCCGCCTGCACGGGCTGCGGCTCCAAGGGCGGCGGCTGGAAGTTTGCCTCCTGGGATGTGCGCAAGTGGGGTCGCGAACCCGCCAAGCCGGACCCCGAAATCCCCGCGCGCCTCGCCACCACCTGGATCGAGGCTGTCCACAATCGCCCGGGCGAACCTGCCCAGCGCGGCTTCGGCGGACGCCTCTCGTTCTTCAAACCAGGATCTGAAGACCCCATTCGCGTCGACGGCCAGCTCGTCGTCTACGCGTTCGACGAAACTTCGCGACCGGACTACGAAACGCAGCCCACGCGCCGCTACGTGTTTCCGGCCGAGCAGTTCGCCATCCACGAGAGCGAGACGCAGCTCGGCCCGTCCTACAGCGTGTGGCTGCCGTGGGACAACGTCGGCGGCAACGAACGCAAGATCAGCCTGATCGCCAAGTTCGAGCCGCGCAAGGGCGCCCCGGTCGTCAGCGAACAAACCAAGCACTACCTCGCCGGGCCGCCCGAGCCGAAGCAGCTCGCGGGCGAGCAGCAGCAATTCGCCGCCGCGCCCGCGCCCGGCGGCGTGCAAACCGCCGCTTATCAATCAGAGACGGGCACAAGCGGCACAAGCATCGTGCAGACGCAGGCGACCGGCCTGCCTACGAGCGACCGCCTCAGCACAACGACGATTCCGCTGCCGTCGCGCCTGGCCGCGACGCCGGGCATTCCGCGACGCACGCGCGCGGACGCCCCGGGAGAAGCAATAACGGGTGAAGCCGCGGCCGGATCATCGGCCCCAGCGCCGGCGGCTGCCGCCCCTGCGGCCGCCGCCGCACGACCGCCGCAATCGTCCGCCGTGCTGCAACTGCCCGGCGACATGCCGACGACGGGCTACCTCACTCCTCCTGGTTTTCTTGGAGGCCGGCCACCGTCAGGCGGTTCTCAATGGGGCCAACCCCAGGTTCAAGCGAGACAAGCCGGGCGATAAGCGCCCGATCGCGCGCCGTGGCGACCGAGCCGCTGATCACCGCGACGCCGCCCTCCATCGACACATGCGTTTCGCGGTAGCCGCTCCGTTGGAGCAAGCTGGAGACGCGCGCCGGCACGGGCGACGAAGTCGCGGCCGCAGCCGCGGCGGCCGCCATCAAGTCGGCCGAGGGCCGCAATTGCACGCGCACCGGCGGCGGCGCGTTCTGTTGATCGCGCCAGCGTTGCCGCGACTCGCGCATCTCGTTGAAATTCTGAAACGTCGGCTGGGCAAAGTTTCGCCCGTTCTGCCCGCCGAATTGGTTTTGAAACGTGTTCTGCACTTCCGTGCCGTCGCGGCCGACGAAGTTCCGCTGTCCGCCGCCCTGCTGCCCGAAGCCGCCGCCCATGCCGCCGCCGCCAAAACCGCCTCCCTGGCCAAACCCGCCCTGACCGAAACCACCTTGGCCAAACCCGCCCTGACCGAACGCACTACCGCCGCCAAACCCGCCACCCTGTCCGAATCCGCCCTGTCCGAATCCGCCCTGTCCAAATCCTCCGCCTCCGAACCCACCGCCCCCGAGGCTGCCGTACCCGCCGCTCATGCCCCCATACCCGCCGCCGTAACCGCCAGAATTCCCGTAACCGGAATTCTGACCTCCGTATCCGCCATAGCCCGCCTGGCCATACGCGGCGCCAGGCGCCAGCGCACCGGCCCACGCTGCGAGCAAACACACACGAGCAATCGAGAGTCTCATTTCACAGCCTCTCACGAGCACGGATTCTCAGGACGGGCGGCCACGGTTGCGGTCCGCCGCTGCCGTGGGCGGCGCAGCCGCAGGAGCCGTACAAATGCGCCACGGCTCCGGCGCCAGATCCCCAGCTTCCAAGTATATCACCCGCCCCCCAATCGGCAAAAAGTGCCCACGGGATCAGCGTCGGGCGCCTTGGCGCGGGAGCATCGCCGGAACGCCGAGGCACGCCAGCAGCGCAAGCCCAAGCACGCTCGGCTCCGGGACGAACATCCTCGCCAGAAAGGCGCCGCGGCCCTCGAATCCCACGCTGAGGTCGCCGTCAGCTCTGCCGGTGAAGTACACATTTCCGTGGCCGTCGGCTGAGATGCTCGTGGCCTGATCGTAGCCGCTTGTGCCGAGTTGCCAGATTTGCTGCAGGTTTCCTCCGACGTCGTATTTGGCGATGAATGCGTCGACGCCGCCGGCGCTGGGCCCATCAAGGGCGCCCCCCGTCCAGCCAGCGACATACACGCGGCCCAAGCCGTCGACCGTGACGTCGAGAATTTGGTCCCACTGAAACGTCGCCAGGTCTTGTCTCCACAGAAGGTGGCCCGTCGCATCATATTTGAGCAGAAAGGCGTCGTCGTGATTGTCGATGGCTGCGACGCCGCTGAGCCAACCCACGACGTAGGCATTTCCCTGGTCGTCGACAGTCACCGCAGTGGTGTCTAAGAATCCGCCGCGCGGGTTGAGAATGTCCTGGGTCCAAAGGAGGCCGCCGCCGTTGTCGTATTTGTTGGCGAACGAGCTGAAAGGGTCTCCGCCGGAGATGTACACGTTGCCCAAGCCATCCGCAGCGACGCCCTGGGCATTGCGTACGCCAGTCGTTTCGAATTGTCGGGTCCACTTAAGACGACCGTCCGCGTCGTACATGCTCGCGTAAAACCCAACGTCGTTTTGTCCGGTGATGAAAACATTGCCCAGCGAGTCGGCCGAGACGGCCTTCGCGTCGTCATAGGCGGCTGTTCCATACTGCCGGGTCCAGAGGAGATTGCCGGCCGCGTCATACTTGGCCAGGAAGGCGTCGCTCAGACCAAATGTGCTGGAACCGTCGAGAAGTCCACGGGTTTGGCCTGAGAGATAAACATTTCCGAGGCCGTCCGCCGCCACGCCTTCGGCGAAGTCGTCGGCTCCGCTCCCCAATTGGCGAATCCAGACCACATTTCCGTTGACGTCATACTTTCCGACCACCGCGTCCGCGCCGCCAGCGTTGGGGCCGCCCAGGTCCCCGCTTGTCACGCCCGAGAAGTAGACGTTTCCTAATCGATCCGCCGACACGGCAAGCCCAGTCGCCGCCGCCGCGTTGTCTCCGGGTTGCCGGAACCACTCGAACGTCTCCGCCGACGCCATAAGAGGGAAGAGGGAAATCGAAGAGACGATCCCGAGGCATCGAATGACGACGCGCCGCTTGGTATTCATGAGTCTTCGCCTCCGCTAAGCCACAGAGGGGCGACCATTGATGCACTTCATCGTCACGGCCGTACGCTCGGGCACAGGCACGGAGGGCAATGGGCGTGCCAGGGGATCGATCAAACGCGACATCCCCGAGACGTTCGACGAAATTTCGATGGTTCGAGCGCAGCTCCCGTAATGGCATGTTGCTCGGTCTCGCACATCACGTGCGAACACGCACGCCGTGCGATGTCTGCACATCACGGGGGTCGCACCTCGTCGTTTTGCGGCCTCCGATCCATGACGGGGACGAAATCGGGGAACTTTCGTCGTCGCACGCACGTCGGAGACAGTGAGCCCGCCCTCGATTGCCGACGGCGAGCCGACTTGCTAAAGTTCGAACAGTTGGCACACGAAAGTACGACGCACTGCCAAGTCACACAGCCTCGCCCGTTGGGCGGGGTTTTTTTACGCGCCGCGGCAATTCCGTCCACCCTTGCCGCCAAACCCCTTGTTCCGGAGGAACTCATGGCCAAGATTCGACACTGCGAAATCTGCAAAGTGGCGATCGACCCTGAGCGAGCGGAGGCTCAACCGCAAACGCGGTTGTGCAACCGGCACGGTGAGGAAATTAAGAAGTACGGCGGCGAGTTCACCACCACGCTCGCCCAATCCACATTGCAGAAGCCCGGCAGCATCAAGAACAACCCCGGCGACGTGGTCGTCGCGGGCCGCGTGCGGAACTACGACGGGATCAACAAGCTGCGCGATGAGTACGATCTCAGCCGGGGGTGAGCGGGCGCCGGGCGCCGCCGCGCATCCGAGCTGGCTTCCGGGCGCTCCCCCCATACCGCTCTTGACCGCTGCGGGCTGTCCCGTCGTCGTCGGAGCGATTGCGAAGAGTAACAAAAACGCCGCGGCGCTCGCCAACACGTTTGGCCAAGCAGTCGCACGAGAAATGCGTCCCGTCGCCGTTGAACCCTCCCATCCGCCTGTCGCTCGTTCACCGCCAATCCCCCGACAGCGTGAACGCCGCCCAGAATTGCGGCGGCAGGCGCGTCACGCCCTGCTCATCAGCCGGCGCATCCGCCGGCGCATCGGCGCCGCGCGGCACGAGGTCCGGATGGTCGAGCGCCCACAGTTGCGCCGCCCGCAGGGCCTGGGCGGGCGTCATGCCCTGGCCAAGGAAGTTGCGGTAAAACTCCTCCATGATCCGCCGCGTCGCTTCGTCGCTCACTTTCCACAGCGTCGAAATCGTCGTCCGCGCACCGGCCACCTGGAACGCTCGCTGAATGCCCAGCATGCCCTCTCCTCCCGCCGTTTCGCCCAGGCCCGAATCGCACGCGCTAAGGACCACAAGTTGGGCGCCGGTGAGCCGCAGCGTCGCGATCTCGTCCGCCGTCAGGTAGCCGTCGTCGGGAATCGACGCCGGCTCGGCCGAGTCCGCGGGGAGCTGCGGCGGATCGTTCGCCCCGGCGAGCACCAAGCCGGACAACAGCCCGGGGCTGTAGCCCACAAGCGAAGGCTCCTCAGAACCTGCGTCCGCTTCGTCGTCGCTCGCCCCCGCGTCCGCGGCGGAGCGCGCCAGCGCCGACTGACTCTCCTCGCCGGCAAAAAATCCATGCGTGGCGATGTGCAAGATCGCCGCTTGCGGCGCCCAGTGACGAAACGCCTCTTCCGTGGCCGCGGCGCCGCGCAGCGACACCACGCGATCGGAACTCGGGTCGAGTTCCGTCTCGTCGTAGTACAGCAGGCTTATATTTCCGACCTCGCTGTCCGTTCCCGGCAAGAACTGCCAGCGGCCGCCGCTGGCGATCGAGCGCACGGCAAGTTCCATCTTCCGCTTTTGCCACGGCCTGATCACGGGCGAGGGCGCGACGGTCGGCTGCGCCGCGCCGCGGCTGTCGTAATTCACGCCGCCCACCACCAGCAACTCACGCGGCGGATCGGCGTCGTCCGCCTGGCTCACCAGCGCCGGCAGCAACTGCGGCACGGGGATCATCACGACCGCCACGTCGTCAATCAAATACGCGCCTGGTTGCGATCCCGGCAGCGCCGCAAACGGCAGCTTGCCCAGCGCTCCGTCGGGCGACACGAGCACAAGCTTCGCGTCCCCGATCGCCGCCGCCAGCGGCGCCCACAGCCGCGCCCGCAGCGCGGCGCCGGCTTGCTGCGCCCCCGGGGACATGCCGAAGCTGAGCCGCCAGGCGTCGATCGCCTCGGCGATCGACGCCGACTCGCCCAGGTCGAACATCTGCACGCCGCGCCCCGGCCGGACGACGAACGCCAGGTAGGACGTGCGATACAAGAGCAGCCCGGGCTTCTCCTTCGAAAGCTCGAGATACTGAAACTCCAGATAATCGACCAGCGCCCCATCGGCCGGAATCACGGCGGCCAAGGGCTCGAGACCAATCGGCGCCGCAGCCGCACGAAATGCGGTGCTGCGCCGGCCCAACTTCGCCGCGAGATCTTTCTTTTCCGCGTCCAGCTCCGCGAGTCGCGATTTCCAGATTTCGAGGTTTTCCCCTGGCGATCGAGCCAGCGTCGACCATTCTCGCACAACGGACTGGAGCTGCTCGAACAGCGGGCGCAGCTCGTCGTCATCGAGTGCCAACCGAGCGGCTCGCTGGCGCACCATCGCGGCCCCCTTCCAGGCGAGCACGGCTCGATACGCCGCGTCCGCGCCGTTGTGACGCACGAGGCAGCTCAAGTAGTAATCGAGGTACTCGCGCAGACTCCGCGCCATCAACAACTGGCCTTGCTCGTCGCGCGCGATCGCCGCGTTTTCGATCATCGCATTGCCGATGTCGACCGACTCCCGGAGCATCTCTTCCCCTTGCTCCGGCTCGCCCATCCACTCCAACAGCGTCCCAAGCCGTTTGAGGGCCCGCGCCGTCTCGCGGTGCTCGTCGCCATAAAACTTGCGATACACGCCCAATGCGTACTCCAAATAGCTGCGGGCCTTCGCGTAGTCCCCCGTCTCGCGGAGGTAGATGGCGAGATTGGAGAACGCATCGGCGGTATTCGGATGTTGGTCGCCATACAACCTGCGCGTCGCGGCCAACGATTCCAAGTAGGCGCGATACGCCGCGTCCGCGTCGCCCAGCTCGCTGTACAGGATGGCCAGCCCGTGAAGTGCTCGAGTCGTGTCCGGGTGGTCGTCGCCGTACGCCTTCTTATAGATCGCATAGATCCGCTCACTGTACGGCCGCGCCTCCTCAAACCGACGTTGTTCGGACAGAATGTGGTCCAGTCCGGTGAGGTCGGCCGCCACGGCCGGGTGGTCTTCGCCGTAGACCGCCAGCATCCGCTCCGCGGCCGCCGCCGCTTCGGCCAGCTTTCCTTCGTTGCGTAAACGGTTGGCTTCGTCCCACAGCCGATCCCGCTCGGCCCGCAGATCGTCAGCGGACGTCTGAGTTTCTTCACCAACCGGTGAAGCAACCTCCTGAGCACGTAGCCTTGCGGAAACGGCGAGGGCCCCCGCCGCCACAACCGCCATGGCCAACCGCCATTTCGTTCCCAGCATGGCTCGCTCCTATACGCTCCTATACGCTTCGAGCACCGACGAACATACGCGCCGCCGCCTTGTGCTTACAAGAATTTGCGCGGCGCGCCCAGGTTGTTCAGCGACGACGCCGTGTCGGGATGCTCGTCGCCCAGGATCTTGCGGCGGATTGCCACGGCCTCCTCGAAGTAGGGCAGCGCCCCGGCGTAGTCGCCCATGTCTCGCAGCAGCATGCCCAAGTTGTTCAACGACTGGGCCGTGTCGAGATGCTCGTGGCCCAGAACCTTGCGGCGGATCGCCAGGGCCTCGTCGTAATAGGGCCGCGCCCCGGCGTAATCCCCCATCTGTTTCAGCAACAAGCCCAGGGTGTTCAGCAACGTCGCCGTGTGGGGATGCTCGTCGCCCAGCGCCTTGCGGTAGATCGCCAAGGTCTCTTCGTAGTAAGGCCGCGCCCCCGCGTAGTCCCTCATCGCGTGCAGCAACGTGCCCAGGTTGTTCAGCGACGTCGCCGTACTGGGGTGCTCCTCGCCCAGGACCTTGCGGCGGATCGCCAGGGCCTGCTCAAGGTAGGGCCGCGCCTCGGCGTAGTCCCCCAGGTTATGTAGCAGATAGCCCAAGTTGTTCAGCGACTGGGCCGTGTCGGGATGCTCGTCGCCCAGGATCTTGCGGCGGATCGCCAGGGCCTCTTCGAAGTAGGGCCGCGCCCCGGCGTAGTCCCCCATCGAAGTCAGCAGCATACCCAGGCTGTTCAGCGACACCGTCGTTTCGAGATGCTCGTCGCCCAGGACTTTGCGGCGGACCGCCAGGGCCTGCTCAAGATAGGGCCGCGCCCCGGCGTAGTCCCCCATGTCTCGCAGCAGACTGCCCAGGTTGTGCAGCGACTCCGCCGTGTCGGGATGCTCGTCGCCGAGGACCTTGCGGCGGATTGCCAGGGCCTGTTCGTAGTAGGGCCGCGCGGCGGCGTAGTCCCCCGTCGCTCGCAGCAGACCGCCCAAGTCGTCAGCGGCCGACGGCGGCCCCTCGGCAGCGATCGCCGGGGCTTCCTGCGCCCCTGCCCACGAACCGGCCAGGGCAACTACCAGGGCTAACAACGCTTCTCTCCAGGTGAACCGCAGCATGGGCTCCTCCAGTGAGTGGGGAAGGCGGAAGGCGGAAGGCGGAATATCCCGCATCCAGCATCTGCCCCCTACCTCCCTAAGATGCCAGACCCCGCCTCGAAGTTCCACCAAGAGTCTCCTTCGTCGCTCATAGCGCGCCACGCTGCCGACAAACGGCGACGCGCACTTCGACGTTTGCACTTTTTAACCACGAAATACACGAAAGCCACGAAAAAGGCCGAGCGGACGGACGCTTTCCTTTCTGGGGCGCCCTCAGCTATTCTCGTATCCTCAAAAACAACGGGAGCTGCCACGGACCAACGGCTAACCATCTTCTTTTTTCGTGTGTTTCGCGGTTCGTTCGAAAGTGCAAAACTCGAACGCTCGCGACGCGCTCCGCCCCTAGAGTTTCCCCCGCCCATTTGCTACGCTCGGCGTTCTCGCCCCTCGCGTTCGACACTGCCATGAAGCAAGCCATCGCCGGCGTCGCGCCGGACACCGTCTCGGAAGTCACGAACATGACGGTTTGGCCGTCGCTGGGCGCCACGGCCTACGGCCGCTGGTGGGGCCGGCGGTTCGCCAACAACGTGGGCCTGACCGTCTTCGGCATCCCGCTCACGATTGGGCGGCTCATGGCGGTCGTGTCGATTCCGTTCATCCTGCCGCTGTACTTTCACATGCTCGTGCCGCGGTTGCCCGGCGTTATTTTCGGGTGGCCCAACGCGGCCTGCCGCCGTTACCGGCTGACCAATCGCCGCGTCGTGGTCGAGCAGCCCTTCGGCGGCGGCGAGCAGCAGAGCGTCTCGCACGACCGGTACGACTCGATCACCCTCGAAGTCCAGCCCGGCCAGGAGTGGTATCCCTGCGGCGACCTGGTGTTCCGCAACGGCCCGATCGAAACCTTCCGCTTGCTCGGCGTGCCGCACCCCGAGCCCTTCCGCCACACCTGCCTCAAGGCCCGCCAGGTGCACGCCGGCGTCGTGAAGGCCCGCGCGGCCGGCGCCGCCGTCTAGTTTGCGCACCAGCGCGATTGCCGCGCCGTGGGACCGATTGTGCCGACCGCGTCATCGCTGCTCACGCCACGGCTCGCGCTCAACATTCCGGCTGCGTGCGCCGCGAGATTTTCTCGCCGCCCCTGCTAGCACGCCCGGCCGATGATGCACTCTGGCGTTCGCGTCACACGTCGTGCGTCTCTCTAACTGCGAGGAGTGGCTTATGCATCGTGCGTTTGTGCGCGGAGCGGGGAGTCTAAGTTTAGTAGCATTGGTGTGCGGCGTCGCGGCGGGGCTCGCGATGGCCGCCACGAGTTCGACCGAGCCATCGGCCGGCAAGCCGGCGCCTCTGCGGCATGGCGTGTTTCGCTTCACCAGTTATCCGGCCGCGTGGACGGCGGCGCAGGAAACGAACCGACCCATTCTCGTGTTCGTCACCTCGCGCAGTTGCCCCCATTGCTCCCGCATGCTGGGCGAAACCTACCGCGCCGCGGCCGTGCGCGACTTCGTCAACGGCTCGTTCGAAACCGTGCTGGTCGACCGCAGCGAGCAGCCCGCGCTGGCTGCCAAGCTGCACGTGAAGTGGTTCCCGACCACGCTGGTCGTGGGGCCCGACAACAAGGTGATGGATGTGATCGAAGGCTATGTCGACGCCGCGTCGTTCTCACGGCGGCTGCAGACGTCGCTGGCCGCGCATACGAAGCAGACGCAGCAGCGTTGAACGGACGCGGACTGTTGGACAACTGATTGAACTGCACACGGCTTTGCCTTGAAAATCCGAAACTCGAATCACGAAGCACGAAACAAGCACAAAGCGGGAATTCTCCAAACGGACTTAAGTTGATGTGCTGTTTGGATTTGGAATTTCAAACTTGGGACTTGTTTCGGATTTCGAGTTTCGGATTTCGAATTTTGGGGCAAAGCCACTGCACACACGCTTAACGAGCTTGGCATGAGCATGTGTTACGGACGCGTGAAGCCCCTGGCGGCGGGGCTCGCGCTGTTGGTCTCGACGGCAGCCTGTACCGACCAGTCGCCGGCGTCGACGCCCGACGCGTCGACGCCGGCGGTTTTGTTCCGCCACGAGACGGTGGAACTCGCCTGGCGCAAGGCCAGCGAGTCGAAACGCCCGCTGGTAGTGATGTTCACCTCCGACCAGTGTCCGCACTGCGAACGGATGTTGAAGGAAACCTACGGCGATCCCGCGATCCGCCGCTGGTTGGCTGAACACGCGGAAACGGTGCTGGCTCACGCGCGCGATTACCGCGAGCTGATCCAGAAGCTGGGGATTCGCGGCTATCCCACGACGCTCGTCGTGGCCAGCGACGGGCAGATCGCTGATGCGATTGAAGGCTTCGTCGACGCCCCCCCGTTCGCCCGCCGGGCAGGGCAGTGGATCGGCCCGGGCGCCCAGGCGACTGCCTCGCTCGCAACGGCCGGGGAATAGCCGCGATGCTACGCATCGCCGGCGCGCCGTGCGCGACTTCGCCCTCCCAACGAAGCCAGACGAGAATAGGACGCGGATGAACGCGGATTGAGCGGATTTCCGCGGATTGGAGGAAGAAAGGCAGAATGAGGAACCGCTGATGAACGCCGATGGCCGCTAATGAATCGGATTAGCGTTGATCAGCGTCTATCAGCGGTTCCTTTCCCCTTGATCTTTTTCTTTCTGATCCGCGTCCATCCGCTCAATCCGCGTTCATCCGCGTCCCATTCTCAGCCGCCATCCTACATCGCGCCCGCAGCGCTGAATGCGGCCGCCGGCTGCTCAGCCTGCGCCAAAGGCCGCACGCAATTCGGCGCCGACAGATCCACTTCGAACGTGATCGGGTACTTGTAGCCGGTCGGCTCCGGCGGCGCGATGCCCGGGATCCGCCGGCACACGCGTAGCGCAAACTCCTTCGCCGCCGGCCGCCAGCCGGTCGTTTCCGTGTGCCGCCAGCCGCCGCCCAGCAGTTTGCGGAAGTGCCGGTTGGCCATGTACACGTTGTTCCGCCGCACGGCCCGCGGCGTCATGTGCTCGGTTGACAGCGACACGTTGAGCCCGTCGGCGTTTAGCACCCGGTGCGGCGTATGCTGCGGCCAGGTGATCATCTCGCCCGGCTCCAAATCGTGCACGATCGCCGCCGCGTCCCACGCTAGGCGGAAGTCCAGCTCCTCGCTCTTTTCGCCGCACAGCACGCCTTCGATAGTCTCGTCGGACACCAGTCCCGACTCGAGCGGGTACGCCCACACTCGCTTGCGCCCGCGGACGTGCCACAGCATGTTGGCCGGGCAGTCGAGGTGGTAATACACCTGGGCGCCGGGCGAGGAAATGAGCAGGTTGGCCGAATGGTTGAACGTGTGCAGTCCTTCGCACGTGCGTTCCAGGTCGGCGTACAGCGCCCGCACGACGTCGGCGTACTCAGGGTGATGATCCATCACGCGCCGCACGTTGAGCCAGATGCGCCCGCGTCGTGCGGCCTCCAGTAATCGCTCGGCGGTCAAGTTGCCCGCGCTGCCTTCCTGCCAATCCTGGCGGCGCGTCGGGTCGTCGCCCATCGTGTTGATGCCCAGATCGCGGCGCGGATGCCGCTCGAGCACATTCACGAGCTGCTCGTCGTCGAACAGCGGCAGCGTGTTAAGCCGATGCTGGCCGACGAAGATCGTCCGCTCCATCCGGGCGGAGAGTTCAGGCGTCCAGTTCTGTAGCAAGTGCGTGGGAATAGCCATCGGGGCGAAGCTCGGCGGAGTGCGGGAAGTCGATGCGCCAAGCATAGGCCACGGAGCATCCGCCTCGCGCCAATCGCCCCGCACCATCCGTGCAGGCGTTACAACCGAATTTAGACGCGCTCGCTTGCGACGCCCGTCAGTGCGTTGAAGTCGGCAACACACCGCGCGTCGCAAGCGACTAAATGCCGGACGACGGGTACGCCGTTCGTTCAACGAAACAAACGCTTCGCCTCGGCTTTTCCTCGGGCGGCGATGGCCGCCTCGATCGTCGCCAATTGCTCCGCGGAGAGCCGCCACCCCATCGCCCCAGCGGTCTCCTCGATCTGCCACGGCCGTTTCGCTCCGCACAGCGCGGCCGTGATGCCCCTCTGATGGATCGTCCAGTTCACGACAACCTGGGCCACCGTTCGGCCCGCCCCTTCCGCCACGCGCCGCAGCGTGTCGACGAAATCCTGGTTCTTCCCCCACTCCTCGCCCTGATACTGCGGATACTTCCGCCGCGAGTCGCCCTCGGCCAGCGGCGCGGCGCGCTGGAGCCGACCGGCGAGCAGCCCCTTCATCAGCGGCCAGTACGCCGTCACGGCAATGTTGTTTTCCATGCACCACGGGATTGTATCGGCCTCGATGTCTCGCTGCAGCATGTTGTACGGCAACTGCACCGCCGCGAGCGGGCAGACCGCGTGAAACACCTTCAGCTCTTCGAGCGTGCAGTTCGACGCCCCCGCCGACAACGCTTTGCCCGCCTCGACCCGCCGCCTCACTGCGTCCGCCGACTCGGCCAGCGGCACGTTCGGATCCGGCGCGTGCAAGTAGTACAACTCGACGCGATCGACGCCGAGCCGCAACAAGCTTTCGTCGCACTGGCGCGCCAGCGTCTCCGGCCGCGCGTCCTGTGCCTGTTGCCCGGCGGCGTTGTAGTGAATGCCGCCCTTGGTGGCGATCACAACGCGTTCGCGCGCCCCGGAACCCATCTCCGCCAGAGCCCGCCGAATGAGCGCCTCGCTCTCCCCCCGCGGCCCGTAGCAGTACGCGGTGTCGAGAAAATTCACGCCGCAATCGACGCTCCGCCGAATCGTCGCGATGCTGTCGGCGTCGTTGACATCCTGCGTCGACACGCCCGCGATCGGCCAGCACCCTAGCGCGACCGGCGAAACTTGAACTCCGCTGCTCCCGAGCAATCGTAGGTTCGAGTCGCACACTGCACCGCCCCCGGCATGAATTGGATATCTCCCGATACGGATTTCACCACAGAGTGCACAGAGGAATTCTAAGGATGCCCTTAATACGACAGCGCTAAGTCACGTCCATTGGCAGCGTATCAGGTCTTTGAGAGCGATGCCGA
>CAYSFP010000053.1:0-33319 GCA_964430075.1 uncultured Planctomycetaceae bacterium
ACGCGGCCCCTCCGGGGCCAAGACGCGTGCGTCGATAGCAGATGCATAATCCTGTGAATTGCTGGGCTATTCTCGTGGCGTCACTCCGTGACGCACAATGCACGGAAGCTGGCAACGCCGGGCGGCGCCTCTTGGGCGTTAACCCAAAAGCTCGCGCGGCAACCCGAGCGCATCCCAATCGCGCGGCAACGGCGCCGTGACGTCGACGTCGGTCGGCGTCATCGGGTGGCGGAACGCCAAATGGCGGGCGTGCAGCGCGATCGGCCGATCGCGGATGTCGAGCTCCGGATCGCCGAACGGCCGCGTACCGCCGTACTGGGAATCGCCGACCACCGCGTGCCCCCGCGACGCGGCCTGAATGCGAATCTGATGGGTGCGGCCCGTCTCGAGTTGCACCTCCAGCCACGTCCCGCCGCCGCCGTGCCACAGCACGCGGTAGTGCAACACGGCATGCTTCGCCGCGGGATGATCGGCGGAGACGACCTCGGCCTGGGCCATGCCGTGGCGTTTGTGGAGATAATCGGTCCACGTGCCTTCGTCAGGCGTCACGGCGCCTTCGACGAACGCCCAGTAGGCCTTCGAAACCGTGCGGTTCTCAAATTGCATGGAGATTCGCTGGGCGGCGCGCACATGGCGGGCAAATACAATGGCCCCCGACACGGGCCGATCGAGCCGATGTGGCAACCCGAGATAGATGTTGGCGCCGGCGTTTTTTCCTTCGCGGCGGCGATAGAGCTCCTTCACGCGAACTTCCAGGCTGTCGATGCCCGCGGGCGCCTGGGTGAGCAGCCCGGCGGGCTTGTTCACCACCAGCACGGGCCCGTCGTCGTACAGGATGTCGAGAGGCGGCGCGTCCATGTCGTTGATCGTCGCGAATCGCCATTGGTCGTCAACAACACCGCTCCGCGTCGACTTTCTCGCAAAGGCGCAAAAACGCCAAGGAGCAGCGCGAAGAAGAAACGAAGAATTGAGGATCGTGGCGAGAAGCGACCACGCCTTTCTCTCGCGTCTTCTTTGCGTTCCGAACGTTGCGCCTTAGCGCCTTGGCGCGAGTCCTTTTCCCCCAGGCGTTCAATCCGCGCCGACGGCGTCGAGCCTCCGGTCATCGCTTCAGCGGCGCACCGCCGATGACGGACGAAAACCTCTTCGGGCGGGCGAGGGTGCGGCGAGCTGATCGAGCGCCATGGCGGCGTCGGCCAGGTCGGCGACGGTGAGGGGCTGAGCGGTGACGCCCTTTCGCACGGCGAGAGTCAACGACGGCGCCGCGGAATTCAGCTCCTCCGCCACGTTTTCCTCCGCGCCGAATGCCGCCTGCAGGATGGCGAGATCGACGGCGTCGACGTCCGCGTCCCCGTCGGCGTTCCCGGCATTGCGGGTCGCCTGGGCCCCCGCCGTGCCCAGGCCCTGTTGCCAGCGGAGGAAGTCGCTGCCGTCGACCACGCCGTTGCCGTCGAAGTCCGCCATGAGCCCAGCGGGGCGGAGCTCGTAGGCGCCGATATCGATGCGGGCCGTCTCATCGCCGTCTCCGTTGTAGATGCGCGGCGAACCTTTGCCGCGCTGGTCGAACTTCGGCACGTTGCCGACGCCGGCCATTGCCCCAGCGTCGCCGGCGTCGATGGCTGGGCTGTCGGTCAGCAGCGCGTGCGTGGGCATGGGAAAGCCGCCCGCCAGCAATGCACTCGCGGCGAGCGGCCCAATCCGCGGATTGATGGGCGACGCGGCCGTTCCCAGAAGGTTCCCGCCATCGTCGGTGATCGTGGCGCCCGTGCGATCGCCGATGAGGCTGAATCTCGCGGCGATCGGCCCCTGGATGTCGCTCCGCGCCGTGCCGCGGCGATTCGCGGCCACCAGCGCGTGATCGAGCGTCACGGCGGCGGCATTCATCGCAATGGCGCCGCCCGATTCGCCGCCGGAGTTGTTGTCGTCCGCTCGATTGAGGACCAGCGTGGAATGCCGGACGTTGAGCGTTCCGCGAATGGCCGCGACGCCGCCGGCGTACCCGCGGGCGACATTGGAGCTGAACGTGCTGCCCGTGATCGTCAGGTTGCTGTCGATCGTGTAGGCGCCGCCGCCGTCGACGGTGCTGACGTTTTGCGAAAACGTGCTGCCGACGATCATCCCCTGGCTGCCCGCCGTCTGGTACAACCCGCCGCCGTACTGAGCCGTATTGCCTGTCACATGGCTTTCCCGCACGGTGACAAAGCCGCTGAAAACGAAGATGCCGCCGCCCCACAGCGTGGAATGATTGTCGCTGATCGTGCTGCGCGTGATGGTCGCGTTCACGCCGGAATCGGCCGCCGAGATCCCCCCGCCGACGGCGCCGGCGAAGTTTCCCGAGATCACGCAGTTGTCGATGGTGAGCGTCCCGCCCTGCTTGCGGATCGCCCCGCCCTCGTCGCGCGTGGCAGAATTGCCCGTTAGCACGCAGTCCACGAGCGTCAGCGAGTTGAACCGCACCGAGTTGGCGTTGCTGAAGATTGCTCCGCCGCCCATTTGGCCGCTGGAATTCGTCGCGTTGTCCACAAGGACGCACCCGCGGAGCACGAGATTCTCGCGGGCGAAGATCGCGCCGCCCGGTCCGGCCGCGTCGCCGCCGGTGATGCGCAGGCCGCTGATCGCCACGTTCTGCAGTTCGACGTTGTTATCGTTGAGGTGGAACACCCGGCTGCCCGTGCCGTTGTTCACCGTGGGCGACGCATCGCTGCCGCTGGCGTCGATGGTCAAGAGGTCGGCGCCGGGCCCCTCGATCGTGAGGCTTTTGCTGATAAACAGCTCGCCCTTGGTGAGGAGAATGGTCGCTGGGCCGCCGGCGGTCAGCTCCGCGGCAAAGTTGATCGTCTCTCCCTGCCCCGCGGCGGCGACGGCCTCGCGCAGCGAAATCCCTCCGACGTCAACGCCGTCGATTTCATCGGCCAGCGTGTTGACGGTGATCGCCAGCAGCCGGCGGTCTTCCAGCGGCTCAACGCGCAGCGCGCGGCTGAATCGGCCTGGCCTCGACGCGTGGCGCCCTACTTGCATCGGCTGAGACTCCGAAGACTATTGATGCCTGCGCAGCCAATGAACCCTTCGGGCTGCGCGATCGGCTGTCGGCTATCGGCCAGAAATAGGGGCATTAGCAGCGCAGGGTTCAATAAAAGCCCGGGATGAGATTGCCGTCGTTCTTGGCGCCGAGATTTTTGTAACCCACGGCGGCGCGCCCCTCGAGCGACGCGCGTCCGCAGGATCCACGGACGAGAAGGCTTGCACGGGCCGCTTGGCGAACCATGAGCTGCTCCTCACGCGCGCTGGTCGGTCGACAAGATCAACGCCCGTGCATTGTGGCCTGGGACTCCGCCAAACAAAAGCGGAATCTCGTGAATTCGCGCGCAGACGGCCGCAAGGTCCCGTGTCGTCCCGTTATCGCTGGTTCGTTCGCCGTCCAAGGCGCCGCATGGCGCGATCGACCAGCCCCGGCGCTAGGCGATTGGCGAGCACCAGCGCCCGACCGCGCCAATTAGGGAAGATCTCGCGACGGCCGCGCTCGAGCGCCCGCACGGTCTGCTCGGCAACGGCCGCGGCCGGGATGGCTCTTGAGCCGGTCCAGGGGAGCGTCGCCCGCCGCACAACGAGATGATCGAAGAACTCGGTGTCGGTCGTGCCGGGGCTGACCAGGAGCACATCAATCCCGTCGGCCGCCAACTCGGCGCGAAGGGCTTCGGTCCAGCCGCGCAGTGCGAACTTGCTGGCGGCATATTCGCTGTTCAGCGGCAGGCCGCGGTGACCGATGATCGAGCCTACGTTCACAATCGCCGGAGCTCGGCCGCGCCGCAGAAGCGGCAGCGCGAGACGCGTGAGCTCCGTCGCGGCGAACAGGTTCACCTCCATCACGCGGCGCAGCGTGGCCTCGTCGCTGTCTACGAACCGGCCGTGGGCGCTCACGCCGGCGTTGTTGACCAGCACGTCGAGTCCGTCCCACAACGCGGCAGCGCGGTCGATTGCCATGGCGCGCACGACGGGATCCGTCGCGTCGCCGGCGACGTACTCCGCAGCGGCCCTCAGTTGACGGCACTGTCCCGCCAGTTCGCAAAGCAGCTCCTCGCGGCGCGCGACCAACAGAAGCTGTGCGCCGCGTCGTGCAAGCGCCAGCGCCAACTCGCGGCCAATGCCGCTGGAGGCCCCCGTGAGGAGTACGCGCGCGGCATGAAGTTGGCGACGAGCCATCGCAACGAACGTCACACTTACGCGACTTCCTCGATGGGCCCATCCTCCGCCGCCGCGGCGAGCGCCGACAGGCTGCCGTCGCCGTGCGGGTGCAGCTCCACGCCCGGATTTTCCCGCAGGTGCGCCAGGTGCTTCCGTGCGATGCGGCAGTGAATCGACGCCCGGTCGCCCACGAACGTGCGGCTGAGCACCTCGCCGTACTTTGCCAGGAAGGCGAGCAAGCGGCCGTCGGCCCCGTCGCAGTGGATGTCGAGATCCAGAAAGTCGCGGCTGAGGGCGTCGCTTACCGCGGCGGCGAGCCGCGACAGGCCGGCGCCCGTTTTCGCGCTGATTTCCACGGCGTGCGGATAGCGATTGCGAATCGCCGCCAGCGCCGCCTGATCGACAATGCGGTCGGCTTTGTTGAGCACCAGCAGGGCGTCCTTCTCTTCGATGCCCAGCTCCCGCAGCACGTCGTACACCGCGGCGATCTGGTCGAGCGCCGCCGGGTGGCTGGCGTCGGCCACGTGCAGCAGCAGGTCGGCCTGCCGCGCCTCTTCCAGCGTGGCCTTGAAGCTCGCGATGAGATTGTGCGGCAGGTTACGAATGAACCCGACCGTATCGCTCAGCAGCACCGGCCCCCAACCGGGCAGTTGCCAGCGGCGGGTCCGCGTGTCGAGCGTGGCAAACAGCTTGTCCTCGGCCAGCACCTCGGCGCCGGTCAGCGCGTTCATCAGCGTGCTCTTGCCGGCATTGGTGTAGCCCACCAGCGACACGGTCATGCGGTCGCGGCGGCCGGCCACCTCGCGCTCCTTGCGGCGCGAAATCTTGTCGAGATCGCGTTTCAGATCGCTGATCCGCTTCTCGGCCAGCCGGCGGTCGGTTTCGAGCTGCTTTTCGCCCGGGCCGCGCATGCCCACGCCCATCTTCATGCGCGACAAGTGCGTCCACATCCGCTTGAGCCGCGGCAGCGAATACTCCAATTGGGCAAGCTCCACCGCCAGGCGGGCTTCATGTGTTTGCGCGCGGCTGGAGAAAATATCAAGAATCACCTCAGTGCGATCGAGCACCTTGACGCCGATCGCTTGCTCGAGGTTGCGGATCTGCCCCGGCGAAAGATCGTTGTCGAAGATCACCGCGTCGGCGTCCGTCGCGCCGGCGAGCGACTTCAGTTCTTCGACCTTGCCCTGCCCCACATACGTCGCGGGATGCGGCGACTGACGCCGCTGGAGCACGCGCCCCACGATCGTCGCTCCGGCTGTCTCGACCAGCCCCGAAAGTTCGTCGAGCGGGTCGCCGTCGTGAGAAAGAGAAGGATGGTCCGGCAGGAGCACGCCGACCAGGATTGCGGATTCGCTTTCGACGCTTGGCTTGCGGTCGTAGGAAGACACGTGTTGTGGGGTGACTCCGGGGAAAGGGGCATTCCGGGCGTGAACCGCCCGAGACGACAACTTCGTCGGGCGGGAACGGGAAGGGCGCCGACGCCCCGCCGCATGTCGCCTCCATTATACCATCGGCCGGCCCAGGGGAAGCTCAACACCGGGCGCGTGGCGACCGGCGGCCGCAGAGCAGGACCTCCGGCATCGTCGGTCGGTTCGCGCGCCCGCGGAGGCGTCCTTTGCGCCGGGCCGGCAGGCGGCGCTAAAGGGCGCCTTCGCCCATCATCGCGAACGCCTCGTCGCTCCACGAATCAGCGGATTCCTCGGTCTCGTCCTCGGATTCGAGGGCCACGCTGGCCCCTCCAAGCGACGCCGACGTCCGCGCCGGGGCGTCTCCTTCGTCGGTCGCGGCATAGACCGCGTCGATCGCCGCGCTCTGGTGACGCGCCGGCGGGCGGTAGGCCGGCCGGCCGGCGGCGCTAAGCCGCGGCGTGCCCTTGCCGGCAAGATCTGCCGCCTCGATCTTACCGCCAGCGGTTGCCGGCGACGCCTCCTTCGCGTCGATGACCGCAAAGTGAATCGTTGCCACGGACGTTGCCGCGGCCGCTTCCTCGCTGACGACGGCGGGCGCCGCGGCTGCTTCGGTAATCGTGGCGCCGTACTGCGAACGCCAGGCCGCCAGGTCGGCGGCGTCGACGGCGCCATCGCCGTTGGCGTCGCCCTGCGCCTGGGTGGCGCCGGAGGTCTTGCCCAAATTTCGCTGCCAGACCATGAAGTCGTTGGCGTCGACGTCGCCGTCGCCGTCGAAATCGGCGCTCAGCGGCGAGAAGGCCGACTCGTACGCGCCGGCGTCGATGCGACCGCCAAGTACGCGCGGGAAGCCGGGGCCGCGCTGGTCGGCGTTCAGCGCCGGCGTGAAGCTGCCGGGATTGAATGTGGGGCTGCCGGCGTTGATCGCCGGGCTGCCCGCGAGGACGGCATGCGTCTCTGTCAGCCCGCCATTGTTCTGCAGCGGCCCCAAGAGCGGATTGGTGATTCCCGTCTTGTCGCCGGCTTGCACAAACACGTTGGCCGAATTACCCGTGCCGACGACGTTGTAACCCAGCGACTGGAACGTGGTGGTGGACGCGAAGCCCACGGAATCGACGTCGCTGCCCAGGCCGCTGACGGCGCCCACATTGCCGGCAATGATCGACGATCCCACGACCGTGACCGTGGAGCCGTTCGCCTGGCTGCCGACGCCGTTGCCGGCGTTGAAGAACGGCGTCGAATTGTTGGTGATCGTGCTGTGGAGAATCTCGGTCCGGCCGTTCGCGTTGAACACGCCGCCGCCGCGGTAGGGCGCCGAATTGCCGGAAATGGTGGAGTTGACGATCGACGTCGTCTGTCCGGTTAGATTTGTGTCGCTGTAGATGGCGCCGCCGCGACCGCCGCCTTCGGGGACGACGAACTGGGCGGAATTTCGGACCATGGTGCTGCCGCGCACCAGGAGATTACCGCCCAAATTGGCAATGCCCCCGCCGTGGCTGTTCAGGCCGACGACGGAATTCTCCTGGAAGGTCGAGCTCGTGACGTTGACCGTGCCGCCGACGATGGCGACGCCGCCGCCGGAGGAGTCCAGTCCCGTCGTGCGATTCTGCACCACCGCGGAATTGTCGATGTTCAGCGTCCCGCCGGCCACGTAGGCGCCAGCGCCTCGCGATTGGGAGCCGATCGTCATGTTAAGCGCCAGGACCGACGACTTGGTCAACGTCACGACGCTGCTGGCGCCCGTGATGAACAGGCCGCCGCCCTCGGAGTTGGCGCCCACCGTGGCGTTGCCGCTGATGACCGATTCCTCGAACAGCACGCTGCTGCCCTCGACGAACAGGCCGCCGGCGTCGGAGGCGCCGCCGAGCGTGTTGTTGCCGCTGATCGTGACGCCGCGGCCTTCGAACACGGAGTTTTTGAGGAGCATGGCGCCGCCGTTGCTGGCGGTTTGGGCCGTCGAGTTGCCGGAGACCGTGACGTAATCGAAGACGATCTTGGAATTGCCGTTGACGTTGGCGAAATACAAGGCGCCGCCGCCGGCGCCTGCGACCGTCGTCGAGTTGCCCGTGACCAGGCTATTGGTCAGGGTAACGCTGCCGAGTTGATGCGAGATCGCCCCGCCGGCCGTGGTCGATCGGTTGTTGATGAACGTAATGTCGTCGAGAATCAAGTTCTCGCGGCTCTTGATCGCGCCGATCTGTGCGTTGCGCAGCTCGAGGCCGCTGATCTCGACGGTGATGAAGCCGGCCGTGCCGTCGTCGATGGTGAAGATGTTGTCGGCCAGGATGATCTGGTCTGCACTCACGGGGGAAGCTTGAATGGCGAGGTCGCCGGAGCCGGGACCGACGATCTTCACCGAGTCCGTGATCGTGAGCGTGGCGGCATTATTTCCGCCGGTGGTGATCACGCTCAGCCGCGGGTCGAACATGATCGTGTCGACCAGCGGATTCTGGTTGGAAAGCTCGATGGCCTCCCGCAGCGTGAAGTTGCCCGGCGAAAAGTCGCCGTCGACGGCGTCGCCCGAGCTATCCACGATCAAGACCGTGGGTTGCAGCTCGTAGGAGCCGATCTCGATCCGCGGCGTGCCGTCCATGTCGCTGTCGAACACGCGGGTGAACGTGCCGCCGCGCTGATCGCTCACCGGCACGCCGCCGTCGCCGGCCACCGCAGCGGGGTCGCCCGCGTCGATCACGGGGCTGCCCGCAATGGGCCGATGCGTCGCGACCATGCCGCCGGTGACGGCCAGCGGGGCGAGCATGGGGTTCGTGCCCGACTTGTCGCCCGTCTCCAGGAACCGTCCGGCCGCGTTGCCGCTGCCGATGAAGTTGTAGCCCATGGAGACGAACGTCGCCGGCTGGGCGCCCGAGAAGGCCTCGACGTCGCGATTGGCGTTGCCGGAGATGATCGTCGAGAGCACGGTCGTTTCGGCGTCGGCGCCGAAGTTGGCTATGCCACTGGCGAACGTGGACGCCGAGTTGTTGGTCGTGATCGTGGTGTACGCGATCGCGACGCTGCTGCCGTTGTTGACGATTCCCGCGCCGCGATCGCCGGCGACATTTCCCGAGAACGTCGCATTGGTGATCGTGGCCGTCGCCGGGCCGAGGGAGCTGTCGATGAACAGCCCGCCGCCGTCGTCTTGGGCGCGGTTGCCGCTGATCGTCGTGCCGTCGATCGTGAGCGCTCCGAGTTGATGCAGCAGGCCGCCGCCGTCGTCGCTGGCGGCGTTGTCGCGCAGCGTGACTTGCGACAGCGTCAGATTCTCTTGATTGAGAATGCCGCCGCCGCGGCCAACCACGTCGCCGCCGATGAGCGCGAGGTTGCTGATCGTCACGTCGCTGAGGTTCGAGTTAGAGCCGTCGGAGATTCTGAAGACGCGCGAACCGTCGGCGTTGTGGATCAGCGGCGTGGGATCGTTGCCGCTGGCGTCGATCTCCAGGAGATAGGAGGGCCCTAAGATGAAGACCGACGAGAACACGCGCAGCTCGCCCAGTGTGAGTCGAATCGTGGGCGCGGGGCTGGGCGTGGGGTCCGGGTTGCTCGGGTCTCCGCGAAAGTCGAAGAACCGGATCGTATCGACCAGCGGATTGAGCTCCGAGAACAGCAGCGCTTCGCGGAGGGAGAAGTCGCCGAACAGATACGGATCGTTGCTGATGCTGGGCGTCGCGTACATCCCATCCGATTCGTCGGCCAACAAATCAACGAAAAACTGCCCCTGCTGGATCTCCGCCGCGCCGACGTCGACGCCGTCGCCGAACTCGCGGGTAAAATGCCGGCCGCGCTGGTCGAAATAGGCGTTCAACGGCACGCGCGCGCCGTCGCCCATGTCGATCGCGGGGCTGTCGGGCAGCGGCAGGTAAACGGGGGTGGAACCGCCAAAATCATCGGGATCTTCCGTGAGCATCGGGTCGACGCCCAGTTGATCGGTCGGCGCAAACGCCGTGGGATCAATGTTCGTCGTCTGGATGATGTTGAAGCCCGTGCTGAACACCGAATCCAGCAGTCGCATTTCCTCGGACCCTTCTTCGCCCTCCACCTCTCCCGTGCCGACGACGTCGATATCGCCGGGCGTGCCGAGGATGTCGTCCATTTCGCCCTCGGCGGCGTTGAGCGCGAAGATCGACGAGTGAATGTTGGTGAAGATCTGCGGCGGCGGCGGATCGCCTTCCCCCTCGGCCAGGGCGTTGCCCCAACTGGCCACGCCGGCGCCGAAGTTGGCGGTGTTGTAAACGATCGTGCTGTTGTAGATGTTCACTTGGCGGCCGTTGCGGTTGAAGATGCCGCCGCCGTCGCCGCTGGCCGAGTTTTGCGAGATCGTCGAGTTGAGAATCGTCCCTGTCGGTCGATTTTCGGGATCGTCTTCGTCGGTGCCGAAGAGGATGCCGCCGCCGCCGCGGCCGCCGCCGGCGGTGTTGCCGGTAACGTAGCTGCGGGTCATCGACAGGTTGCCGAGCTCCATGTAAATGGCGCCGCCGCCGTTGCCGGCCGTGTTGTTCGCCAGCACGGCTTCGACCATGCGCAGCGATTCCTTGTTCCAGATGGAGCCGCCCAACTGTTCGTCGAAGTTCCCCGTGACGATCGCCCCGCCCGTGAGCGTCACGCCCGAAATCTGCACGCCGATGTTTTCGTCATCGTCGCCGTCGTCGATCAGAAAGTGACGGCTATTGACGTCGGCTTGAATGGTGAGGAGCTGATTCGACGGCCCGATGATCTGAACATCGTCGGTGATGTCGATCTGACCGTCGTTCAGAAAGATCGTGCCGGCCAGTCCAGGCGCGAACACGATGACGTCGTTCTCGTCCTCGCTGTCATTGGATCGGTTGATCGCGTCGCGCAGGCTGCCGGCGGTGACTTCGCGGTCGCCGCCGTTGTTGATGAAGGTGTCGCCCAGATTGATGACGGTGAACACCGCGAGCATGCAGCGATCTTCCAGGGACTCGACGTTCAAGCCGCGACCCCGCGGGGAGCGCATCGAATCGCGACGCTTCGCCTTGCCGCCGGCCTGCGAGCGATACCGAGCCTGCCGCCGACTCCGGCGAAACCTGTTGCCCTCACCCATCTCTGGCGTCCCTCTTGATAGAGAAAGTCCCTGTCCCGAAGCGCGTGCGCAGACCAGAAGCCCAGGGCCATTGTAATTGTGGCCTGAGTAATACGCAAAATCTGCGTCATCGGAATAATCCGAGCGGGCGACGCCGCGTCCTTGCGCTGAGATTCGGAGTCGCTCGTCGCCTGTCCGCCGAGCGTCGCTCCGCGACGAGCGAGGGGCGTTTGCGTCGCGAGAAGGGGGCGAAGCGGGCCGCTTCGACCACGTCGTCGAAGCGGCCCGCTTCGCCGCGCCCGGACCGGCACAAACTTGCCGGCGGCCGCGTGACAACGCGCACCGCGAGCGGCCCAAAGGGAAGGCCGGCGGATACGACGACCCGATGGTCCGCCGGCGCGCTGGGTTTCCGGCGTGTTGGGCTCGGCCGGTCAGCACTTGCCGCATCGACCGGCCGAGCCTTTTTTTGCGAGATCCGCCGTGAATGAACCTGCTGGCTGCACGGCTGTCGGCTCTCAGCCATCGGCGATCGGCCAGAAAGCAAGCGCTCTCTTCGCTTGGCCGATAGCCGACGGCCGACAGCCAACGCGGCTCAATTGTTCGCGTGGAGCAACCGACTACCAGATGTACTCGATGCTGCCGTGGAACCCGTGATACAGCGCATCGGCCTGGGTCAGCACGTCGGTCGAGGAGATGTCGGCCGGGTTGATGTTGTTGCCCACGGTCACCAGGCTGTTGAGATACAGAATCCGGTAACCGCCGCGGATCGAGAAGCTCGGCAGGATGTCGGCCACGAGGTCGACGCTCGCTTCGCCGGCGAATGCCACCTGGTCGTCTTTCATCGAGAAGTCGATGTTCTCGACGCCCGGGTCCACGATGTCGACGGCGTGCTTGAAGCGGTAGCGATTGTTATAAATGCCGGCCTTGCTCTCGGCGCCCAGCCGCAATCCCTGCAGCAGGCACACCCAGGCGTCGCCGCCCAGTTGGAAGCCGAGCAGGTCGTTCTCGGCATCCCAGCCCAGCGAACCGGTAATCGGATTGAGCGTCTGGGCGTCGGTCACGGCATGGAAATTCAGCTCTTCGGTCATCCGCAGGTAGCGAAAGCCCAAGAGATACGTGCCCGAGATTCGCGAGCTGTGTCCGAGCCAATAGCGGCGGTAGCTCAGCTCGGTGCTCTGCAGGTCGCCTTCGTACTCGAGGGTGTACACCGAGCCGTTGTCGAGTCCCTGGATGGCCGCGGGGTCGCCGTAGTTCGAGAAGGCGGAGAACAAAAAGTCGTCCAGCCCGCCCGGCGCGACGTCGACCGAACGGACCTGGCCGGAGAAGCCAAAATCGTAAACGCCCATGTATGTGCCTTCGAGCACCGAGAGGGCGCCCAGATCCAGCCGGGCGGCAATCTGCCAGCCGGCCTCGTAGTCGTCGAAAAGCGTTTCCGGATCAAGGATCGGCGGGCCCACCGGACCGATCGAGGCAAATGCCGGTACGTCCTCGAAGGCGTCTTCGGACGTGAGGTAAACGACGCCGGCGGCGATGTCAAAGTAATAGGGCCCGCATTGGTCGGGACCGTAGCCGCCGAAATCGACGTAGGCCGAGCCGGGCGCTCCGCCGCCGTAACCGCCGTCGTAGCACGCGCCGCCCATGGGTTGCGAGAAGCTGGCCGGCATGACGATCGGGCTGCCGTGAACGTCGACGTACGAGTCGCCCATGGCGGCGACGCCGCCTGCCAGGGGAGCTGCCGGCAGATTGGGCGCCTGAGCGCCGGCCGACGCCGCCAGCGAAGCCAACAGCCCCGCCGCCGTCGATCGTGCCAAGAACCGTGTGAAGAGCGAAGTCATCCGTCCATTCCCCCCTTGTGCGCCAAGATCGCCGCACGCGCTGCGAGCAGCGGCGGCGCTATCCATCGGCTGGTGAGCGCACCGCATTCGCAGCTCCTCTGCGGCCGAGAACTCCGGCGGCTCGGAACAACTTATCGGACTGCCAAACGCGTCAGAATCAGCGTTTCCGGCACAAGCCGCAGGATTTATCAGAAGTCGGCGTGCGCCGTTCGCCTGGGGAAATCGTTACAGCGGGCAGCCACCCCCCAAAGGAAGGGTTTGTCCACTTTGGGCGTCCGGACCGGAGACAGGAGACGGGGGACGGCCCGAAGCAAAATCCCTCCCGTCCCCCGTTTCCCGTCTCCTGTCGCCCGCTCCGGCGGAACCAAACAAGACGGCTCCACCCATTTTGCCGGCTGCGCATTATTTGACGGAAATTCTGGCCACAACTAGTATGGACCGATGCTGGCATCGCCGTATGTGCCGCTCGACGCAAGCGGTTGGGGATGCCAGTCATCAGGCCCGGCGGCGCGCTTCGGGGCAAAAGGGATGCGGTCGCCGGCCTCCTGCCTTGTTTGTTCTCCATTCGCACCGGAGTTCTCCCTTTAGGAACAGTGTTTCTCCTGTCGGAACAGGCCCCACATTAACCCCCTCGAGTACCACGCTCACTCCCATTTGCCGCCAAAACGCGCGGCTCGCTCGCACCTGAACCGCCGAATGAAGGCACTAGGTGTGTGAGAAACCCGATTTTTGGGTATGCTCAAGGGCGAGCACGCGTAGGCAAGTGCGCGAACCGCAGCGGGACTCGGACCTAGCAGAGGATGCATCCGTGCCCGGGACGCTTCCCCAACGCCTCAATAGCATGTTCAACTGCCCCCAATCTTCCGTTCGATCGACCAAAGAGCGTCGCCCCGCGGGGGTGAGCCGCCGCCGCAAGCGCCAGTTCACGTTCGAAACGCTGGAAGACCGCCGCGTCATGTCGGCTGACTCGGGCGTGCAATTGCTTTCAATGCCCAACGGGCAGCAATTGCAGGTGCAGTCGTACTCCAGCGACACCGTCGAAGGACAATATCAGCAATTACTCAGCGAGTTGTATTGGCAATCGCTGATCAGCGAGTCGACCGGTAGAAGCGAGATGCGGTCGCGGAGCATTCCCACCGATCCGCTGCTGGCGATGCAGTGGCACTTGATCAACTCCGGTCAGCAGGTGGGCAATCCCGATTTTCAGCCAATCTATGGCGTCCCGGGCGAGGACATCAACGTTGCGCCCCTGTGGAACCAGGGCTACAGCGGCGCCGGCGTCGTCGTCGCAGTGATCGACAGCGGCGTGCAGACGACGCACCCGGATCTGGTTGGCAACCTCAATCTCGCGCTGCAGTTCAACTCGAACACGGGCCAGTCCAACGGCAATCCGGTGGGCGTCGTGGGCGATCCCTCGGTGGCTCACGGCACGGCCGTGGCGGGCCTGATTGCGGCCGTGGCGAACAACGGCATCGGCGGCGCCGGCGTGGCCCCGGGCGCCACGATTGTCCCGATCAACTACCTCTCCGGCGTTCAGGATCCGTTAGGGTTCGTCCGCGCGCTGCGATTCTCGATCCAGAATGGCGTCGACATCACCAACAACAGCTTTGGCCCCGCGGACATCCGTCAGCTCGGCGCGCCGAGCGCGGCCGAGTTGCTCGCCCTGCGGGACAGCGTCTACGAAGGCCGCGACGGCCTCGGCATGATCAACGTGTGGGCGTCCGGCAACGGCGCCGGCACCTATCCGTTCCGGCCCGGTTTCGAGGGATTTCTCTTTGGCGACTCGTCGAACTACGATGGCTTCGCCAATTCACGCTATACGATCGCCGTCACCGGCATTGACCACGACGGCTCGTACAACAATGTCGACGGCACCGTCACCAACTATATGGAGGCGGGAGCCAACGTTCTGGTGGCGGCGCCCACCGGGTCGGTCGCGCTCACCGTAGGTCTCGATACCGGCGTCGGCAGCGGCCTCATAACGACCGACCTCACCGGGGAATTCGGCTTCAACCGGCTCCGCGACCCGATCACGGGCGAGGAATTCGATCGCGACTTCCTCAACGACCCGGACTATACCTCGCGGTTCAACGGAACGAGCGGCGCGGCGCCGATCGCCGCGGGCGTCATTGCCTTGATGCTTGAAGCCAATCCCCATCTCTCCTGGCGCGACGTGCAGGAGATTCTCGTCCGGTCGGCGCGGCAGAACGACCCGCTGGGAATTCCGACCAACGGGGCAGGAATTGGCACGCAGAATTTGTGGATCACCAATCAGGTGCCGATCTACCACGACCCGGACATTTTTAGCGGCGATCCCTTCAACGACGTGTATTTTCCCACGCTGGACCCGAATCTGTCGGCGTTCGGCATTCTTGCCGGCAACGAACCTGGAGCAACGTTGGTCTCGTTCCAGGACCATTGGGTCGGCTCGCCCTTCCAGCTTACCAACGGCGCGGGCTATACGGTTAGCCAAGGCCTTGGCCCCTACGGCGAGTTGACCGGCACGGGGCACGGCGTGATCGACGCGGAATTGGCCGTTCGCATGGCCGAACAGTGGCACGTCAAGAACCAAGCGCTCCCCCGGGACGAACTATCGTACACGACCTTCGTCAATAGCCCCGGCAACGTTCCGTTTGATCTGCCGGCGGCTGGAGTAGGAAGCCAGGAGTCCGGATTTATCCTGGTGCCTGGCGGCATCGGCGGCGAATCGGGGCATATTGCGTATGTCAATGAGTACTTCGTCGACGACCCTGACTTCACCCAGGACTTCCCCCTCCGCGGACTCCCGTCGCTGGAGTTCGCAGTTCCCGCGAACAACGCGATGAGCATCGAGTCCATCGACGTCAAGGTGAGCATCGCGGGCGACTCGAGTTCGGCGATGGATCATCTTCGTCTTTTACTCATTTCTCCCACGGGCACGTATTCAGAGCTCAACAACTACCGCGTACCGTCTCCTGCGCCGTTTACAACGCAGTTCATATCGCTCACCAATGGCATGATTCTGTTTGGAGAACCAGGCTCGATTGGACCGGAAGGAGACTTTGCCTGGACGTTCAACACCAATCGCAGTTGGGGCGAGCGATCGGACAATGCGATCATGTTCGATCCGCTGACCGGCGAGCCCGTGGTGTCTAGCTTGGGAGGCGTGGTCCTTCCGCCGGGATTCCCTCCGCTGCCGGGGCAGGGCGAAGCGCTCACGCAAGGTTGGCGGTTGGTGGTCGAAAACTGGTCCGACGTCGATTTGGGCCTGCAAGGCGTGGAAATCGTCTGGCACGGCCGCCCCGTGGACGCGAACTCCCAGCGCGTTCAGGGCTTCGTGGGCGTCGACGATAACCGTGACGACCTGTTCAACTTCAGTCGCGTGATCGACACCAGCCTCGCCGCGCCGGGCACGACGGCGCGGTTAGGCGACGTGTCTTCAACCCCTGACCTGACGCAGGAGTCGTTCGCCGCGGGAGCCACGGTGACCGTTCGCCGCGCCAGCGACAACGTGATCGTCGATCAGTTCATCACCGGTCACGACGGCAACTTCTACTTCGACCTCGTGCCGGACAACTACATCATCTCGGTGGAAGATGCGCTAGGTCGCGCGGCGGTCGACGACACGCTCACGCCCGAAGGGCTGCTCGACCACTACCGCAGCGAGTGGCACATCACGACGGATTATTTCCGCGTGTGGGATCACGATCCGTTGTTCCCGACCGAAGTGCTGACCGACGCCAACGGCGATCCGCTGCCGTGGTTCGATCAGTCGGAGTTGCCCAAGACCGTGACTTACGGCATGACGGGCATTAATTTCCTGCTCGATCCGGGCGAGGCCCCGGCCCAGCAGGCCGAGTTCCACGGCTCGGTCTTCGCCGACGTCAACGGCGACGGCGTCTACAACGGCGACGACGTGTACCTGCCCAGCGTCATCGTTTTCGGCGACGTGAACCGCAACGGCCAGCGCGACCCCGGCGAAGTGACCACGCAGACCGACGCCAATGGCAACTACACGCTGGTGGTGCCGATGACGACCGCCTCGGTGATGAACGTCGGCGTGGCGCCGCCCACAAACTGGACGGCCACCAAGCCGGTGACCTCCAGCGATCCCAACGCGCTGTTCTTTACGCGATTTGCCGGCCCGGGCAGCGAGTTCGATCTGGCCGACTTCGCCCTGAAACCGCCAGCGAACAACATCGGCGGCGGCACCGCCGCCCAGTCCGGCTTCCTGCTGGGCGTGGTGTACAACGACGCCAACGCCAACGGCAACCGCCAGGCCGGCGAGGCGGGGATCCCGGGCATCACGGTGTTCATCGACGCCAACAACAGCGGCGTGGTCGACGCCGGCGACACCGTGACGACGACCAACGAGCACGGCGCCTATGTGTTCACCAACGTGGCGCCGGGCCAGAAACTGGTCCGGGCGGTCGTGAACTCGCCGCTGGTGCAGACGGCGCCCGTGCCCGGCGTGGGCCGCGTGGTGACGCTCACCGGTTCCAGCACGATCTCGAACATCCAGTTCGGCATCCGCAGCCTGGCGAAGGACGACTTCGGCGACCTGCCGGCCATTTACGGCGCCACGACGCTGGCCCAGAACGGCGCCCGCCACCGCGTGGGGGGCTACTACCTAGGCGCCCCGGGGTCGAACGCGGTCGACGCCGAGCTTGACGGCATCCCAAGCGTGGACGCCAACGGCGACGACACCACCGGCTTCGACGACGAGGATGGCATCAGCTTCGGCGCGCTGGTTCCCGGCGGCACGACGCAGTTAGTCATCCAGGCCAGCCAGAGCGGCTTCCTGCAAGGCTGGATCGACTGGAACGACGACGGCGACTTCAACGACGTCGGCGAACGCGTGTTCACCAATGAGGGCCTGATCGCTGGCGCCAACCAGAAACTTATCAGCGTGCCGGCCGGCGCGAACGTCGCCCAGGTGTACGCTCGGTTCCGCTTCGGCGCCCCCGATCTCGGAGTCAATGGCGCCGCCTCGTTCGGCGAAGTCGAAGACTATCGCCTGACGGTCGACGTGCCCGTGCTGCCCCCGGTGCGCGGCCAGGCAGGCGACGCCGATGGCGACGGCGACGTCGATGGCAACGACTTCCTCGTCTGGCAGCGGAATCTCGGCAAGACTTCCGGCGCCACGCAGGCCCAGGGCGATGCGACCGGCGACGGCCGCGTCGACGCCGCGGATCTCGCCGTGTGGAAGAGCGAGCACGGCAGCGGCGCTGCGGCCGTCATGATTCCGGCCACGGGCGACTTCGACGGCGATGGCGACGTTGACGGCAACGATTTCCTGCAAATGCAGCGCGGTCTGGGCCTCGGGCATCCCACAGTGGGCGACGGCAACCGCGATGGCGTGGTCAATGGCGACGACCTGGCGGTCTGGGGCCAGCAGTACGGAACGCAATCGGCGGCCGCGGCGAGTGCTTCCTTTGAAGTGTCCGCTGCCGCGTCGACGGTTGTTTCCTCGTCGCTGCGAAGCGCCTGGCCGACGACGCCGCCCAGCGTGGGCGTGACGGGCAACCTGGACGCTTCCTCGACGGTTGCCGGCGAACTGCGGATTCGCGAAGCGTTCGCGGGCCGACCGTTCGTCGACGTGGCCGGCCGCGTGGACGCCCTGCGGGATCTGATCGCCAGCCTGGCCGGCGACGTTCGCGACCGTGTCGAAGACGTCCGCGACGAGATCAAGGAGCGGATCGCCGATACGAAGGAACGTTGGCTGCCGGAGGACTGGAGCGACCGACGTGACCGCGCGTTCGACGACCTGTTCGGCACGCGCCGTCGTCAGGGCCTGCGGGTCGACGCCGACCCGGCCGACGAGGGAGACGACGCGGAGTGCGACGAAGCGTTCGCGATGTTCGCCGACCACGTGCAAGTGCCCGTCTGAGCGAGCGAATCGCCGATCTGCACGAGTCCCCTCAAAATTGCAACTTGAAGAACCGGCTGGACCCTTCCAGCCGGTTTTCTTTTGCGCTCGCGCTTTCACCGCCCCCCGCCGCGCTGCTAAGTATGCAGGGCGCTGGCTGGGGGATCGCGCCGCCGTGGTCCTTGGTCCGGATCGGCGTTATCCGCAGGGCGCCGAGGGCGCCGAGAAGACTTTCTTAACCGCTTATGGACGCTCATATGCGAGGAGCGTTCATTCGCGGTCACGAGCGGTTCTTTATCCTTCCGGCTCTGCGTCCTCCGCGCTCTCTGCGGTGAATCCGTTCCCTACGAAATCTTCGCGGCGCGCGAAGATTCTGACGGTTAGCATTGCAGATAAATGCGGAGAGAAGAGATCTCTTATCAGCGTTCATCTGCGTTCATCCGCGGTTCTTTCCTCCTTTGTCTGCCTTCGTGCCTTGGTGTCTTGGTGGTTGTCTCCCTCCGACCTTGGCGCTCTTGGCGTGTCCTTGACGGTTCAATCTCCCCACAACTTGCTTCGCGGCCTGCCGCAAGGTTAATCTATTGAGGTCTGCGTAGTTCATGAACCCCTGCCGGCAACGGCTGTCGGCCATCGGCTGTCAGCCAGAAGCACGCGCGTTCTTCGCCTGGCTGACAGCCGAGAGCCGAGAGCCGAGAGCCCCCCGAGGTCCATGTGTTGCGCAGGGATCAATAAGAGCGAGAACAGAGTCGCGTGCGCCGCACTCAAGAGGACTTCGGCGATGAATCTCAATGACCTCGCCAAAATGGCGGGCGACGCCTGCTACATCTTCCTGGCGGCCAATTTCTGTTGGGGCCTCTACCACATTGTGATGGGCTTCCGCCGGGTGAAGGAGCTCGACTTCGACTCGCACGAGGAGCAGGCCGAGTTCCTTGAAGAAATCACGCCGTCGCTCAAGGCCGGACAGTATGCCACGGTCGAAGGCATCGTCGCCGATGATGCGCGGGCGTTGCCGCAGCTCACGCACCTGGCCGTCACGAATCGCGAGCTGAACTCCGACCAGCTCCGCCATGTGGTGACCGAAGTCGTCCAGCGCGACGTGATCGGCGATCTGGAATACCGTGCCAACTGGATCGCCACCGTCATCAAGAGCGGTCCTCTGCTCGGCCTGTTCGGAACCGTGCTCGGCATGCTCGCCGCGTTTGGCCGCATCGGCACCGGCGCCAAGGTGCAGCCGTTCGAAATCGCCCACGAGATCAGCATTGCCCTGATCTGCACCGCGATGGGACTGGCCACGGCCATCCCGTTCAATTTCATGCTCGCCAGCCTCAACGGTCGGATTCACAAGTTCCAGGACGCCCTCGGCGCGGGCCTGGTCCGCGTGCTGGAACTCCTGAAAGCTCGCTCTGCGCGCTAGTTTCAATAAAATCAGTAGAGAAACCACGGAGGCACGGAGGGCACGGAGTAAAAACGAGGAACCGCGGATGAACGCAGATTTTGCCGATTATCTTATCCGCGTTTATCTGCGTTCATCGGCGGTTAAGCATTCACTTCTCCGTGCCTCCGTGGTGAGATCCCCGCGTTGGGGCGCTACCGCACGATGATCGGCAACACGTTCCAACTCGGCGCTCCTGAATCGGACGCGATTGTCGGCCGCAAGCCGAACCGCGAGCCGCCGGAGTTCGACATCACCGCGATGGTCGACCTCGTGTTCATGATGAACATCTACTTCATGGTCACGTTCATCACGCTCGCCCTCGCGGAGATCGGCCTCCCGTCGGCGTCGCACGTCGAGCCGCTCGACGCCGACTCGGCCGTCGTGCTCACCGTGCTGGGCAGCCTTGATGGCGAAAGCGTCACGGTCACCGCCGGCACGGGCAACGACGCCCAGCCGCTCGCCGACGGCGACGAGCAGGCCGAGCAAATTACCGCGGCGGTCGAAAAGGGGGCCGCCGACGGCAAGACGTCGGTGCTGATCAAGGCGGAGAAAAAAGTGCGGCTCCGCGAGCTGTTTCGCATCGCCACGGCCGCCGCGGCCGCCGAAGGGCTGAAGCTGCATGTTGCGGTCACCGAACGTGAGAGCGAGAGCCGTGACTAGATGATCCGCTTTACGTGCAACTCCTGTGGAAAACGGCTCAAAGCCGACGACTCGCACGCCGGTCGTGCGATCGCGTGCCCCAAATGCCGCGCGCCGATCACGGCGCCCTCGGCCGCCGAAGCGCTGCTCGGTCCAGCCGACGCGGGGCCGCCGGTCGCGGTCGCCGCCGCGCCGCCGCAGGGCACGCTGCCGGCCAGCGAGCACGCGGTGCTGCTCGTTCAGCCGCGCGAGAAGAAGCACGAAGACCTGATCGACATGACCGCGATGGTCGACATCGTCTTCTTTCTGCTGCTGTTCTTCATGATCACCTCGCTGCAGCCGATCGAGGCGGTCATCGGCCTGCCCACGCCGCAGGCCCAGGCCAGCTCGGCGGTGAGCGTGTCGGAAATCTCGAACGACCCCAACTACGTAACGGTCACGATCTACGAAGACGACACCGTATGGCTGGAGGACCAGGAGATTTTCGGCGCTCAGGACCTGCGGATCCGCCTGCGGGCCGCCAAGAAGGAGGACGTGCTGCTCACCGGCATGCTGGTGGTCGGCTCGCCGGAGGCGAGCCACGGCACGTTCGTCTCCGTGCTCGACGCCGGCGCGGACGCGGGCCTCACCGAGCTGATGTTCTCGGTCCCCGATCAGCTCGAACTGGTCGACGTCGGCGGCTGACCACCAGTGAAGCGAGCCGCTTCGCCCACGTCGTCGAAGCGGCCCGCTTCGGCGAGCCTTCCTGCGCCGAGCAGCCCGTCGTGGCGCGTAGCACGGCGGCCGCTCCTTCGATATGATGGTCGGCGCTCCACGAATATTTGCCAGAGACCAGCATCATGCCCCAACCGCACGATCATCCTTCGCCCACGCGGCGCGGTTTCCTGGGGAAATCGGCCGGCGCAGCCGTACTCGCCGCGACGGCGGCGACGCTCGGTCGCAATCAGCCCGCCCGTGCCGCAGCTCCTGCGCCCCCGCCGTCCCGGCATCGCATTCTCAAAAGTGTGAAGTGGGGCATGATCGGCGGCGCAAGCACCGTGCTCGAGCGATTTGAAATCTGCCGCGACCTCGGTTACGACGGCATGGAACTGATCAGCCCTGCCGACTTCACCGCGGAGGAAGTGCGTAAGGCCAGCGACGCCACCGGCCTACCGGTCCACGGCGTGGTCGACATGAAGCACTGGGACGTTCGGCTGTCGGACCCGGACGTGAAGGTCCGCGACCAGGGCGTCGAAATCCTTAAGCGGGCTCTGCGAGACGCCCACGCCTTCGGCGGGTTCTCGGTGCTGCTCGTTCCCGGCCGCGTCGTCAGCCCGGACGAAAACCACGACCACGTATGGGAGCGTTCGATCGAAGGCATCCGCCAGGCGCTGCCGCTCGCCGCCCGCCTCGGCGTGCGGATCCTCATCGAAAACGTGTGGAATGGTTTCTGCGAAACTCCGGAAGAGGCCCGCGACTACCTCGATGAAATCGACAGCCCCTGGGTCGGCCAGTATTTCGACATCGGCAACGTCCGCAAGTTCGGCCCCAGCGAGGAGTGGATCGACGTGCTCGGCTCCCGCATCGTCAAGCTCGACGTGAAGGACTGGAGCGAGACGGCAGGCTTCTGCAAGATTGGCGACGGCGACGTCAACTGGCCGGCCGTGCGGCAGGCCTTGGGAAAAATTGAATTCACCGGCTGGTGCACCGCCGAGGTCGACGGCGGCCCGCGGGAGGTGCTCGCCGACATTGCCGCGCGCATGGACCGGGTGCTCGTGGCGCCCAAGGAGGCATAGTGGCGGACAAGAACAGCGATCGGTGGCCCATCGGCGTTTTCGCCAGCATCGACGCGGGGCTCGGCGTGCGGTTCGACGTGGCGCAGTCGCTGGGCGTGCCGACGGCTCACCTGCACTCGCCGCACTCGCAGTCGCGCACCAAGGAGCGCGCGGCGGAGTTCTCACGCCAACTCGCCGATATCGGTCTCCGCGTCACGGTCGTCTTCGCAGGATTCGAGGGGGAGAGCTACGCCGACATCCCCACGGTCGAGCGCACTGTCGGCCTCGTGCCGCTGGAAACGCGCCGGGAGCGCGCTGCGGAGCTGAAGGAAATCGCCGATTTTGCCAAGTTGCTCGGCGTGAGCGCCGTCGGCGTGCACATCGGCTTCGTACCGCATGATCACACGAGCGCCAACTACCGCGACGTGCTGGCCGTGGCTCGCGAGGCCTGCGACCATGTCGCCGCGAACGGCCAGACGCTGCACCTGGAAACGGGTCAGGAGCCCGCCGACGTGCTGCTGCGGTTCCTCCAGGACGTCGAGCGGGACAACCTGTTCGTCAACTTCGATCCCGCGAACATGATCCTCTACGGCTGCGGCGAACCGCTGCCGGCGCTCCGCACGCTGGGCCGGTACGTGCGCAGCATTCACTGCAAGGACGCCACGTGGTCCGACCAGCCGGGCGTCACCTGGGGCCGCGAAGTGCCGCTGGGCGAGGGCCACGTCGACTTCCCCGCGTATCTCCGCACGCTCGCCGAGATCGGCTACACAGGCCCGCTCACCATCGAGCGCGAAATCCCCCAGGAACCCGAACGCCAGAAGACCGAAATCGCCGCCGCCGTCTCGCTCCTCGAGCGCTTGCGGAGCGAAATGCCCGCCGCCTGATCGCTTGCGGCTTAGCGCCGTCCCTTCAATGTAGAAAGCTCCGCACCCATGACCCAAATCGGCATCGTCGGCCTCGGCTTCATGGGAATGGTGCACTACCTCTCCTACGGCAAGATCCCCGGCGTGCGCGTCGCCGCGATCTGCGAGGTGAACGAACGCCGCCTCGCCGGCGACTGGACCGACATCCAAGGCAACTTCGGCCCCCGCGGCGAGCAAATGGATCTCTCGGGCGTCGCCACGTTCACCAAGCTCGAGGACATGCTCGCCATGCCCGAGCTGGACATCATCGACGTGACGCTGCCGCCCGCGATGCACGCCCCGGCCGCGCTGGCCGCGTTCGCCGCGGGCAAGCACGTGTTCAGCGAAAAGCCCATGTCGCTGCGGCTTGAGCAGTGCGAGCAGATGATGGCCGCCGCCCGCGACGCGAATCGCCGCCTGTTCGTCGGCCACGTGCTGCCGTTTTTCCCCGAATATTCCTGGGCGCTCGACGCTGCCCGCAGCGGCCGCTACGACGCCCTCAAGGGAGGCTCGTTCCGCCGCGTCATCTCGAACCCCGCTTGGCTCCGCAACTTCTGGAACGCCGAGCAGGTCGGCGGCCCGCTGTTCGACCTCCACGTCCACGACGCCCACTTCATTCGCCTGCTGTTCGGCATGCCGGACGAGGTGATCAGCCGCGGCCGCCAGCGCGAAGGGCTGCCCGAATTCTGGCACTCGATGTTCCGCTACCGTGAAGCGGGCTACCTCGTCTCGGCCACGTCCGGCACGCTCGACCAGCAGGGTAGGGCGTTCAACCACGGCTTTGAAATCCACTTCGAGCGGGCCACGCTGCTGTTCGAATTCGCGGTCATCGGCGGCGAGGGGAAGTACCTCTGCCCGCCGACGCTCCTGGACGAGTCTGGCGCCGCCGTGGCGGTGGAAGTCGGCGACGGCGACCCCATGCGGTCGTTCGAAACCGAGGTCCGCACGGTCGTTGAATGCGTCCGCGAGAACCGCGACAGCGACATTCTGGACGGCCGCCTGGCCGCCGACGCGATCCGCCTCTGCCAAATGCAGGCCGACAGCATCGCCGCTACGGCATAACGGCCGCATTTGAGTTACAATAGCGGCCGGCCCTCATTTAGCCGCGGGGCTTGCCCCGCGCGCTTTTCGGTATCCCTTCCGCACACGCGAACTCCATGAGCACGATTCAATCGTCCCCCGAATCGACGTCCCGCCCGCGCCCCTCGATGACGCGCTTCTCCGCGCCGCACGGCAGCGACGCGAATCACCGCTTCGAAAAAATCCCCTGCCGCGTCTTCCGCCACGCGGGCGAGGCGAGCCGCGCCGTCGCCGCCGAGATCGCCACGCTCATCCGCGGCCGCGCCGCCGAAGGTCGCCCCTGCGTCCTGGGCCTCGCCACCGGCAGCACGCCCGTCGGCGTGTATGCAGAACTCGTGCGATTGCACCAGGAAGAGGGCCTGTCGTTCCAGCACGTGATCACGTTCAATCTGGACGAATACTTCCCGATGCGGCCCGACGAACTGCAAAGCTACGTCCGCTTCATGTGGGAGCACCTGTTCGATCACGTCGACATCGATCCCAAGAACGTGCATATCCCCGACGGCACGATTGCCGATGAGACGGTCGACGACTTCTGCCGCCGCTACGAAGACGCCATCCGCGCCGCCGGCGGCATCGATATCCAACTGCTCGGCATCGGCCGCACGGGCCACATCGGCTTCAACGAGCCGGGCTCCGGCCGCGACAGCCGCACGCGGCTCATCACGCTTGACCGCGTCACCCGCGGCGACGCGGCGAGCGACTTCTTCGGCGAAGAACACGTGCCCCGCCGCGCGATCACGATGGGCGTCGGCTCGATCCTCGACGCCCGCCAGGTGTACCTCGTCGCCTTCGGCGAGGGCAAGGCGCCGGTCGTGGCCAAGGCTGTCGAAGGCGAAATCTCCCCCAGCATTGCCGCCAGCTTCCTGCAGTCCCATCCGCGAGCGCAGTTCGTCCTCGACGAAGCCGCCGCTGACGCCCTCACCCGCCGCCGTGCCCCGTGGCTCGCCGGCCGCGTCCAGTGGAACGAGCAGCTCATCCGCAAGGCGGTCATCTGGCTTGCCCAAAAGGTGAAAAAGCCGATCCTCAAGCTCACCGAAGAGGACTACAACGAGGAGGGCCTGCAGGAATTGCTCGCCAGTTGCGGCACGGCGTACAGCATCAACCTCGACGTCTTCCGGCAACTGCAGGGCACGATCACCGGCTGGCCCGGCGGCAAACCGGCCCACGCCCGCCGCCCGGGCGACGTCCCCTGCGAGCGCGAGGAAGTCTTCCCCAAACGCGTGCTCATCTTCTCGCCGCACCCCGACGACGACGTCATCTCGATGGGCGGCACGCTCATCCGGCTCGTCGACCAGGGCCACGAGGTGCACGTCGCTTACCAGACCTCCGGCAACATCGCCGTGTTCGACGACGATGCGATCCGCTTCATGGACTTCGTCGCGGAATTCAACAAGCACTTCAACATCGACCCGGCCCGCACCGCCGAGTTCGAGGCCCACATCGAGGAGTTCGTCAAACGCAAGAGCCCGGGCCAGGTCGACAGCCTCGAAGTGCAAGGCATCAAGGGCATGATCCGCCGCGGCGAGGCGCGGGCCGCCACCCGGGCCTGCAACGTCCCCGAGACGCAACTGCACTTCATGGACATGCCGTTCTACGAAACGGGCCGGGTGCGCAAGAAGCCGCTGTCCGAGGAGGACATCCAGATCACGGTCGACCTGCTCCGCAAGCTCGAGCCGCACCAGGTGTACGCCGCGGGCGACCTGTCCGACCCCCACGGCACGCACCGCACCTGTCTGAGCGCGCTGTTGCAGGCGTGCAAACGCGTCGCGCACGACGCTTGGTATCAGCACTGCGTGGTGTGGCTCTACCGCGGCGCCTGGCAGGAATGGGGCCCGCACCAGATCGAAATGGCCGTGCCGCTCAGCCCGCAGGAACTCCTCCGCAAACGGGCCGCGATCTTCAAGCACGAATCGCAGAAGGACAAAGCGCTGTTCCCGGGCCCCGACCCGCGCGAGTTCTGGCAGCGGGCCGAGCAGCGGAACTGCGCCACCGCCAAGCTCTACGACGCCCTCGGCCTGGCCGAGTACGAAGCGATCGAAGGCTTCGTCGAGTGGAAGGGCGAGCTCGACGCGGTGTTGTAAGCGAGCGGAAGGATCTCTCGCAAAGGCGCGAAGGCGCAAAGGAAAACGCCAAGCAAGCAATCTCGTCTTCTTGGCGTCTGTCTTTGCGCCTTCGCGCCTTTGCGAGAGACCAACGCTGTCAGTTGGCCCGACGCCGCACAAGCTCTTCGAGCTGGCGGTCCATGGGCTACTCGGCACTCTGCTTGAGCGCCAGTCTTGCCTTTGAGTGCAGCAGCGAGAGCAGGTGGCCAATGAGCTCGTAGTTGCGGCTCGTCCTGTTCTACGTCCGAGAGATTGCCCTCTTGGGACTTCGCCGCGAGTTCATCCATCCGACGACGATCTTCTTCAGCGAAAGTCAAGGCCAGGATCTCTCGTGCGCCTTGCTCCGTGAGAACGGGCGCTTGCGGCAATACAATGCGGCCGAGAATCTGAAGCGATGAATCAATGACTGTGGCCACGACTCAATTATACCAGGTTGCCGCAAGCGGAAAGACCATCGGAGACAGCGTCTCACGAGAACTGCAAAGTCGTTCGGAGCCGGTCATTCTGAGGTCTTCCGAAGAATCTTGCGTCCGTCTTCCTGAATGTTGCCCTCGTTCAGGACGTTGCCAGCAAGACCCTTCGGCAGACCTCAGGGTGACTGTTTGCGACTTTGCAGTCCTCCTGGACAGCGTCTCGCAAAGTCGCCAAGAACTGCGCCAAATAACCAAATTCCTCTCTCCTCTTCTTTGCGTTCCGGCCTTTGCGTCTTCGCGCCTTTGCGAGAGACCAATGACGTTTGTCTCCGGCGTCACGCCTTCACCAGCTCCACGCAAATGCCTCCGGCGCGGATCGCCTTGTGCATCTTGGTGAACCAGATCTCCTGCTTCCAGTGCAGCCCGAGTTGCTCGCAGATGCGCATCAGCTCCGCGCGGTTGTAGGTGCGGCAGCACCACAGCCGGCTCGTCCATGCGCCCGAGAAGTTGTCTTCGGTCGTGAGCAGAAAGATCCGGCCGCCGGGGGCCAGCACGCGCGACATTTCCGACAACCCCGTCTCGGCGCTCGGCAGGTGCTCCAGCACGTAACCGCAGGTGATGCAGTCGAACGACTCGTCGGCGAACGGCATCTGCGTCATGTCGGCGGTGACGAACCGCGGCCGCGCGCTCTTGAGCCGCGCGCGGGCCCGCCGCAGCATCTGCCGCGACAGGTCGGTGCAGGTGAGCTTGGCCTCGCGGTCGGCGTACTTCAGCACGTGGCCGGCGAGCTGCCCGGCGCCGCTGCCGATGTCGAGAATGTCCCGCGCTCCGCGCAGGTCGAACTTTCGCGTGCGGAAAATCCGCTCGCCCAGCGGAATGTGGAGCGACAGCATACTGCAGGTGGCGAGCAGCGCACCCTTGGGGCCGCCGTACACCCGCTGCACTTTGTCGCGATACTCGTCGTAGCTGACCCGCGTGATCAGGTTATTTTCGATCAGCCGATTGATGGCCTTACGCGCCTTCGGGTCGCGGCGGCGCCGGCTGCTGCGAGGTTTTTTCTTCGCGATCATGTGCCGCGGCTAACGCATACGGCGTGCCGGACCCGAATGTGTCGGTCCGCAGCCGGCGTAGCAATCGCCTCCTAAACGTAGACTCGGCGGTTGTAGATATACCACTCCAGCACCAGCACGGCCAGGGCCGCCAGCAGCAGCGAGGTCCACAGCTCTTTCCGCACCGGCCCGGCCGGCGACTCGGCCCCCACATCATCGTAGCCGATGGTGAGCGACGCGACCGTCTCCACGCCGCCGGATTCGTCCTGCCGCGTGCGCAGCCGCACGTCGCTCTCCTGCCGGTCGAACAGGTTGACCGCGAAACGGCCAGCCAGCTCGCCGCCAGCTCGCACCGTGTACACTCCCATCTGGTCGGTGTCGTAAAAGGCAAACTTGCCGATCTCGGGTGGCTCGACCGATCGCGTCGACTTGTCCGGCAGCTCGATCGACAGCCGCGCGTCCCGCCGGGCCAGGTCGATCTCGACGGTTGCCCCCGGGCGGTTCGCCTGCAACTGCTGCCCCGCGCTGCCCCCGGCAAGGTATTGCATCAGGTTGAGGCAGAAGTTCGGGAAGCTGAGCCGCAAAGGCCAGTTGGTGTTCACCTCCGTTTCGCCGGAGTCGCCCGGCGCGAACAGTCCAAATCCCATTACCGCATCCTCGTAAGCGTCGCGCGGCGCGATCGACATCAGCGGACCCTGCGTCGAGTCGATCAGCACCGAACCCCCGGCCGGCGGCGGCACGAGCAGGCTTTCCGCCACGCGCACGTTGCCGAGCTCGACGAGGTTCAACAGCGGATGGCTCCGCTGCCAGTCGATGATCTGCGGTTCGCCCTGGCTCGTGCCCTTGGCCCGAGCCCGCCAGTTCTCCAGCGGTGGCAGCCGGCCCACGAACAGCGTGTTCGCCAGCGGCATCTGCTCCGGCTTCTCTGGTGCGCAGCCGTCGAAGATGACCAGGTCATACGTCTCCGACTGCATCACCTGCTGAAATTCCGGCGTCGCCATGGCCGCCGGCGCCATCTTTTCCACTTTTCCCACCCGCTTGGCCCGATCGGTCGACAGCCCGAGCTCGAGCGGCCGATTGCCCGCGGTGATCAGCAGCACCCGCGCCTGCTGCAGGGGATCGAGCACCGCATACGCGCGATTGTCCAGCGGCAACGCGTCGGGGAAGCCAGCCGGCGGCGCCAGCCGCGCTTCGAGCGCGCCGCTCGCCAGGTCGCCCAGTTGGAATGCGACGCCGCCGACGTCGCCCGCGGGAATCTGCACGCTGGCCGCGTCGATCAGCTCGTCGTCGGCCAGCAGCGTCACCTCGGCCGTTTGCGGCTCGTCGCCGAAGTTGGCGATCTGCACGAACGCCTGCCGCTGTTCGGGACGATTCTCGTTCCGCCGCGTATTGAACGACGCGATGGCCAGGTTCGTCGCGTCGAACGTTCCCACCGGCAGATACTTGGCCGCGAGCTTTCCCAGCGTCACGTTATCGACGGCGCCAAACCGTCCATCGCTCAGAATGTAGAGCGAGATGTTGTCACCCGTCGGCGCCCGCGTCGCCGTGGCGTCCCCCGCGTCTTCGCCCGCCACGTTCGTCCGCTCGGGGTTGGCGAACCCGGCGGCGAGCTCCACCGCGCCGCGAATGTTCGTCGCCCCCGCCGACGGCTTGATCCGCTCGAGCGCCTCCCGCAACAAGCGCCGATTGCCTGTAAACTCCTGCACGACGTTCGGCTTGTCGTCGAAGCTGATGATCATCGCGGACATGTCCGAGCCGAGCTGATCGATGAGCGCCGCCACGCGGGCCTTGGCCGCCTCCAGCCGCGTGCCGCCGTCGATGTCGGTGCTCGACATGCTGGCCGAGCGGTCGACGAGGAAGATGAACTGCTTGCCCGAGAGCGCCTCGCCTTGCCACCCCGGCCGCAGCAAAGCGACGATGGCAAGCAGGACCAGGAGCAACTGGAGGAGCAACAGCAGGTTGCGCCGCAGTTTCTGCCACAGGCTGTTGACGTGCAGGTCCTCGATCACCTTCGTCCACAGGTAGGTGCTGGGCACCTCCAGCGGCTGCCGCTTCAGCCGCAAGAAATACAGCGCAAAGATCGCCGGCGGCACGAGCAGCACCAGAGTCCATGCCGTGGGACCTAGCGTGTTGCGGAAGAACGAATCCATGTTGCGCTATTCGTAGGTTGCGACAGCGAATTGGCCGCGGATGAACGCGGATTTCACGGATTCGCGCGGATCAGAATATGGTCGACGACAGGACGCGAACGCAACGGCTCTTCCCTGAATAATATCCGATCTGATCCGCGTCCATCCGTCCCATCCGCGTTCATCCGCGTCCCATTCCCCGCCTGTCATCGCACGAGCCCCCGCCGCCGCAAATGCCGCCCCACCACGTCCGCCACCGGGACCTTCGTGCTCGCCAGCATATAGTGCATCCCCCGGCGGGTGCAGAATTCCTGCGCGCCGCGCGTGAACGCATTGAGCGTCTGCTGATAGCGGGCCAACAGCGGAGCGCTCACGGTAATCTCCGCCACGTCCGCGTCCTCGCAGTCGACCAGCTTCAAGTCGCCCTTCACATCCGGCTCCAGCTCCTCCTGAGACAACAGTTGCACCACATAGCAGTCCATCTCGTGCGACACGAAATACCGCAGCGCCGCCTCGTAGCCGGTTTTGTCCATGAGATCGGTCAGCAGCACCACGATCCCCTTGCCGGGATTCCGCAGGCAGAAGTTTTTCACCCCCGCCGCCAGCGAGGCGGATTCGCTGGGCTCGATTCCCTCGAGCTGCCCCACCAGCCGCGGCACGCTGGCCCGCCCGCGATACACGGCGGAGCGCCGTGACGCCGGCTGCCCGATCGTCTCCACCCGCACGCGGTCGCCGCGCACCAGGGCGATGAATCCCAGCGCCGCGGCAAGCTGCTTGGCGTACTGCAGCTTCGTCGGCGTGCCGAAGTCCATCGACATGCTCGCGTCGATCAGTGCATAGAAGTGCAGATCCTCTTCTTCGAGAAACAGCTTGATGATCAGCTTGTCGAGCCGCGCGTAAAGATTCCAATCGAGCTGCCGCAGATCGTCCCCGGCGACGTAGTTGCGAAAGTCGGCAAACTCGACGCTCTGCCCCTTGCGCTTGCTGCGCCGCTCGCCTTTCATCCGGCCGCGGAAAATCTTGCGCGTGACGAGCTCCAGCCGCTCGAGGCGGGCGAGTAGGTCGGGAGGCAGCAACTCTGTCGGCGTCGCGGCAAGCATAGAACGTCGCAGGAAACTCATAGGAGAGGACACAAGACGTCGGATTTTTGGAACGCTAATCTTCGCTAATAAACGCTAATCCGGATTAGTGGCAATTAGCGGTTATTAGCGTTCCTTATCCGGTCTTCGATGCAAGTCGGATAGGATGAAGCGTTTCCACTGGAGTTGTCCTTTGCAGCCAAAGTTGAGCAAGTACCCGACTTGCTGTCGTGCAATGCGCATGTAATTGAACAATTGGGCTTCATGCTCGGGAACGAGCTCTTTGTGGGCTTTCAATTCCACGACCAGAGCATTCGCGACGAACAGATCAGGGACGTACTTCTTCTGGAGCTCGCGGTCCTTGTAGACCAGCCGCAGTTCGTGTTTGGTCAGAAAGGGGATGGCGCGAAGCTCCAGCTCGATCTCCAGGCATTCCTGATAGACTTCCTCGGCCATGCCGTAGCCGAGTTGATTGTATACCTCAAACGCAGCGCCCATGAGGGCGTAGCCTTCGTCTTCGTTCACCGTGACGTCCTCGGAACGGGAGCCTAGCGGCCGATTCCACCCTCCCACGGGTCCATCCAATGCACGCGGGAGTTGGGGATTTCGACTATATGAAAGCTCTCCCCGTCGATCGTGACCGTCAAGACCTCGCGCCCCTCGCCGCGGAGGCGGGCGGCCTCTTGGTCGCCAACGGCAAGAAAGTCGCTGTAGGGGGTGGACTCGAATGACGTGAACGGGCTGCGATAACAAAATGGCGCCCAGGCCAGCGACTCGGCAAGGCGTCCATTCGCCGGGCTATTCCAAGGCTCCCCAAAGGCGTAGCTCTCGTGAATTCTACCGATGGACATATAGGGGAGTAACTCGACGCGCCAGCTTCGGGCGTTTGAGTCCGGATTCTGCTGTGTGTGGATCGGGGGAAACTGCCCATGGGCGTTATGGTAATTCTCGAGGCCGATTTGCAACTGCAAGAAATTGTTGCGAAGACTCGCCCTTTTCGCGATGAGCCGATTCTCGCGCCCCCAACGGACGATGACGACGCCGAGTACTGCGACTGCCACCACGCAACCTGCGACGGCGATGACTCGTCTGGCAGCCATAAGAATCGCAAGATGGACCCACTTGTGCCCGTGTCTCCCCGAGGAGCGAACCGCCGCCGCTCGGAGAAATTGCCCATTAGGCAAGTTCACGGACGGTAAAGACCTCTTTGGCATGCAGGGGCTCAATATCCTGAGCCGCCAACGCCACGACCTGCAGAGATTCCCCCAAGGCGTTGAAAACCTCGAGGACGAAGCCATCTGGCCCGCCGTGAGGGTGAGGCACGCGGTCGACCAGCGTGGCAACGTCGCCGCGCCGCAGGCCGTATTCCGCAATATCGCGTGCCAGAGAAACGCGATCGTACAACTTAATGCCGTTCATTTTCGCTGCTTCGCCGGCTTGAGAGTTACAAAATGGTACGAACCATCGTTATTCCATTGTAGCCAGATGAGGACGACTTCAAGCGACTGACCGCTGGGGCCGGTCAAAAGTCCCACCACGCGATAGAACGTTCCGTAAATATTCTTGCCGTCCGGCGTGGCCTCGTTCAGGGCCGTTGTCAGTCGGATTGCGGTCTCAAGTTCCTCAGGACGGTCGGCGTCGAATCCTGCCTGGGCCAGGAACTTCGATTTATCGTCCCACGGTCGCGGCTTGAGCAAGTAGTCCGTCAGTTTGCTCGGAGAGATGATCGCATCTGGCGAGATGTGCATGGCGTCCTCCCCGGCATAGGCCATCGGCTGGCGGATCGCTTTCACTTTGAAGCGGATGCCGCCCCCGCCTTCGCCTCCTCCCCCTTCTCCCCCACCGCTTTGATCACTTCGCTCAGCACATGATCGGCCTCGACCCCCTCCGCCTGCGCCTCGAAGTTGAGAATCACCCGGTGCCGCATCGCCGGTAAGAACACCCGCCGCACGTCTTCGAAGCTCACGTTGTACCGGCCGCTGAGCAGCGCCCGCACCTTGGCCGCCAGCGTCACCGTCTGCGCCCCGCGCGGGCTCGCCCCCCAGCGGAGATATTGGTTCGTAATCGGCGTCGCCAACGGCCCTCCCGGGTGCGTCGCCAGGGTGAGCCGCACGATGTAGTCCTGCACGTGCGGCGCGATGATCACCTGCCGGATGAGGTTCTGCCACTTCACGATCTCGGCGCCGTCCATCACGCGCTCGGGCTTGTCCTCCACGGCCCGCGTCGTGCGGTCAATGATCGTGGAGAGCTCCTCGCGGCTCGAGTACCCCACGATCAGCTTGAAGAAAAACCGGTCGAGCTGCGCCTCCGGCAGCGGGTACGTGCCTTCCTGCTCGATGGGGTTCTGCGTGGCCATCACGAAGAACGGCGGCTCCATCGGAAACACCTTGCCCGCGATGCTCACCTTCTGTTCCTGCATCGTCTCGAG
>CAYSFP010000054.1:0-33307 GCA_964430075.1 uncultured Planctomycetaceae bacterium
ACCAGAACGGCATCGGCGTGCTGATCGACTGGGTGCCGGCCCACTTCCCGCGTGACGGCCACGGGCTGGACTACTTCGACGGCACCGCGCTGTACGAGCACGCCGATCCGCGCCAGGGCGAGCATCCCGACTGGGGCACGAAGATCTTCAACTACGGGCGGAACGAGGTCCGCAACTTCCTCACCTCCAACGCGCTGTTCTGGCTCGACAAGTACCACATCGACGGCCTGCGGGTCGACGCGGTCGCCTCGATGCTGTACCTCGACTACAGCCGCAACGAGGGCGACTGGATTCCCAACATGTACGGCGGCCGCGAGAATCTCGAGGCCATCTCGTTCCTGAAGGAATTCAACGAGCAGGTGCACCTGCAATTTCCCGGCGTGCTGACCGTGGCGGAGGAGTCGACCGCCTGGGGCGGCGTCTCGCGGCCCACGTACCTGGGCGGCCTGGGCTTCTCGCTTAAATGGAACATGGGCTGGATGAACGACACGCTCCGCTACATGCGGCACGAGCCCATTCACCGCCAGTACCACCACGACGAGCTGACGTTCTCGCTGATCTACGCGTTCACCGAGAACTTCGTGCTGCCGTTCTCGCACGATGAAGTCGTGCACGGCAAGGGCTCGCTGCTCGACCAGATGCCGGGCGACCTGTGGCAGAAGTTCGCCAACCTGCGGCTGCTGTACGCCTACATGTGGACCCACCCTGGCAAGAAGTTGCAGTTCATGGGCTGCGAGATCGCCCAGTGGAACGAGTGGAACGCCGACCACCAGCTCCAGTGGGAGCTGCTCGAGTGGGACACGCACCAGGGCGTGCAGAAACTGATGGCCGACCTGAACGGCCTGTACCGCCGCGAGAAATCGCTGCACGAGGTCGACTTCGAGTACACGGGCTTCGATTGGATCGACTGCCACAACTACGCCGACAGTATCCTGGCGTATGTGCGGCGCGCCGCCGACCCGGCGGACTTCACCGTGGCGGTGTGCAACTTCACGCCGGTGGTGCGACGCGGCTACCGCCTGGGCGTCCCCTCGGGCGGGTGGTATCAGGAGATTTTCAACTCCGATTCGGCGTACTACGGCGGCTCGAACGTCGGGAATTTCCCGGGCGTCATGGCCGAGGCGAGCGAGAGCCACGGCCGCCCGTACTCGATCTCCCTGACGCTGCCGCCGCTGTCCGTGGTGGTGCTGAAGCCCGAGCGGTCGGTGTAAGCAAGTCGAGCGAAAAAGAAAACCCCGGGCTCGCGCCCGGGGCTATTTCGTACACCTCACCAGCGGTTCGTTCACTTCACGAATTGACAATAGCCCGGGGTGCAAGCCCGGGGTTTTGTCGTCGCGCCGCACGCTCAATTCCGCTCCGCCAACCGCTGCTCGCGGCGTTTCTCCCATTCTTCGTCGAACTTGAAGTTCGCGAACTCTTCCCACAGTCGGCGATTGACCATCTGCCGGAACCCGACTTGATGCTCCTGCAGCATGTCCAGTCGCCCCGGCCAGGTGTTGTCCTCCTTCAAGAAGTACGTCCGCAATTCCTCAGGCGTGTACTGCCGCGAGTGCAGCCGGATGACATACGCGGCGCTGCGGTCGTAGTTCATCACTGCCTTGGTTGTGGTTCCGTCGAGGCTGAACGCCGCCTCCATGAACTCGGGGCCGACGTTCTTGAGCTCTGGCACTTCGCTTAACTCCGCGGGAGCCCCCATGCCGGGGCCCAGCGGGAACGTTCGCCAACTGAACATCGCCGTCTGCGGGATCGTCTCGTAGTCCTTTGACTTGAAGAACTCGTCAAACGACTCGGCGGCCGTCCCCGCCTCCTTGGCCAATTCCTGGGCCTGCTTTTCGGCCAGCTTGGCCGCCTCGATCCGCTTCCACGCTGCGGCGACCTGATCGCGCACCTCGCTGAACTCCGGCACGCGACGCGGCGTATCGGCCACTTTGGCGACGAGGTACCAGTTCCCTTCGAGCTCCTTCGCGAGAAAGGGCTCGTAGAGATCGAGCGAGAGAAATGCGGCTTGGGTGACGCTCATCCGATTGGATTGTTCGTCCACCGCCTTACCAACCGCCGTTTCGAACAGCTCGCGATCGGTCAGCGGCTCGGTCTTCTCAAGCTTGAGACCCGACTCCTCTGCCAGCCACGTCAGGTCCTTCAGCCGAGCCGGGACTTCCGGCTCCTTCTTTTCAAGCTCACGGGCTTCGATCAGTTTCCGGCCGTACTGGTTGTATTCGGTCTGCAGCCTGGCGGCGGCTTCGCTGATCGTCTGCCGCAGTTCGTCGACGGCCTTTTCACGTGCGATCGCGCGGCGAATCTCGTCGCGAACCTCGTCGAGCGGGATATATTCGATCGGCGTTTCCTCTTCATCCGCCGCGGCGGTCGCATCGGCGTCGTCCGCGGGCTTTTCCGTACCTTCGACGTCGTCACCGGCCGAGCCCTCGGGCGAGGGCTCGTCGGTCACCGCCTCCTCGCCGTTGTCGGCCGCCTCCGCATCGTCGGCCGCCGTTGCGTCTTCAGTTGGCGTCTCGTTCTCAGCGGCGTCGGTTGCGCCGGCGCTCTCGTTGTCCTCGCTCACTGCCGACTCCCCGTCGCCGTCCGCAGGCGAGTCACTTTCGACCTGCAACGCCGCCAGCCGGAAGGGGGATCGTCGCGGCGCAACCGAAGATTCGTCGGCGTCCCCTGGCGCGCCTTCTTCCCCGGCGGCCGGGTCATCTGCGGTTGCCGATGTCGAGTCCTCGGTTGACTCAACAGTTTCGGCCGCGTCTGCGGCAGCAGCGTCGTCCGTAGTCTCCGCGGCGGGCGCCGCTTCGGCGGAATCGCCAGCCGCGTCGCCGGGCTCTGCCGGCGCATCGGAATTCAACGTATCCGTGGGCGCCGCGGCCTCGTCTCCCGCAGCGGGGTCGCCCAACTCATCCGACAGCGGCTCGTCGATGGGCGTCTCCTCGTCCAGGTCGATGGTCGGGTCAAAGGGTTCGTCGTTATCGAAGTCCAGTCCGCTGAGCGGATCGTCTTCCTTCACATAGTCGAGCCGTTTGTTACGTTCGTAATAATCGACGATTTCCTCTTCCGTCACAGAGTCCAACAATTGCTCCGTGCGTTCTGCAACGCTGCCCACCAAGTACTGGAGTTGAACCCGCCTCGGCTCGGCAAATCCCGGCTCGGCAATCGGCAATTCGCGCCCGCCGACGGACGCATAGCGGTTGGGAACGGCTTCCCCGTACTGCTCGAACAGCGCCGTGAGCTGCACGTTGGTCGGTTCGGGAACCTTCTCGAGATACGACTCGACCGGCAGCGTCGCCACTTGCAGGGAGATGCGCTCGTTGACGCGCCGCCAGTCTTCCCAGCGCTGTTCGGGCAAGACGACAAATCCGGCGTCGGCATACGACTGGCTGTAAAAGTATGCCAGCAGCAATTTGCGGAGCGTGCTGAAAACGATGGCCTCGTTCGCCTGGACGTTGCCGTCGCCTAAGTTCGCGAGAATCCCCAGGACATCGTTCGAATCGACGCGCCGCAGTCCGATCTCGCTGATATAGCGATTGATCATCTCGGGACTGACCGACATGCCCGCGTCGGTCGCTAGGCTCGTGAACAGCTCCGTCTCAACGGCCGTCAGATCGAGCTGGTTCGAGTCGCGCGACGCGAGAAACAAGGCCGGGATGTTCATGGGCAGGTCGTAGCCCGTCTGTCCGCCGCCCTGCGCAAAGACCATCCGTAGGAATTGGTCGGTGATCAGCCGCTGCTGGACGAGCATGGCCAGCTCGCCCTCGGTGATCCGCCCGCCGTCCCAGGTGGCCACCACGGCGGACGACTGCCGCGGATTGTCCTGCGAGCCGCCGCCCCCGCCGGTTCCGCTGGCGAACACGAACAGAAACATGCACATCACCGCGGCAACCGCCATAAATGCCTTGGTATGCTTGCGGAAATACCGAAACGGACTCGACATGACAAACCTTCAAACGAGCCGGCGCCGGGGCCGAGACTTGACAGTTGCCCGGGAGCGGCAGTAATGATTGACCACCGGAAAAGCGCACAAAATCGAGCTTGCCGATTCTATTGGGATTCGACGTAAACGCAATCCCAATAAGGGAGTATCGCCGATTGGCGTCGCGCCTGACAAGGGGCGCGAGCCGCTCCCGGCGTTCAGGTCGACTGCCCCCGAAGGCCGTCAATGGACACTTGGGTAGACACTTGGGCCGGCGGACACTTGGGTCGGCCGCAAGTTCCGCGCGCTCGGCGCGGGGAGCACAAGCGGCCGTGGCGGTCGGGTCGGTTGCTCGGCTTAGGCGCCCTTGGCAAAAGAATTTGATTGCTCCCCGCGGGGGGCGACGAAGAATGCACCGCGGATACCCGCTCCGCCTGCGCCCTTGGGGCGCTGGGATGAACTTGTCGACAGCCTAGAGATCGAAGTCCCGCCGATGGCTATCAAGAAACCCGACGCCGCCGCCAATGGTCAAGCGCTCGTCATCGTCGAGTCGCCCGCCAAAGCGCGCACCATCGGCAAGTACCTCGGCAAGGGGTTCCGCGTCGAGGCCAGCATCGGCCACGTGCGCGACCTGCCCCAAGGCGCCAAACAGGTCCCCGCCCAGTACAAGGGCCAGCCGTGGGCCAACCTCGGCGTGAACGTCGAAGAAAATTTCACGCCGATCTACATCGTCCCCCCAGGCAAGACCAAGCAGATCAAGCTGCTCAAGGACGAGCTGAAGAACTCCAATGCCCTGTACCTCGCGACGGACGAGGACCGCGAGGGCGAGGCCATCAGTTGGCACTTGCTCGAATTGCTCAAGCCCAAGGTGCCGGTGCACCGGCTGGTGTTCCACGAGATCACCAAGGACGCCATCCAGGCCGCGCTGGCCGAGCCCCGCGACGTCGACCAGGGCATGGTGCGGGCCCAGGAGACGCGCCGCATTCTCGACCGGTTGTTCGGTTATGAAGTGTCGCCTTTGTTGTGGCGCAAGGTGCGGCCGAAGCTCTCGGCCGGGCGCGTGCAGAGCGTGGCCGTGCGGCTGATCGTCGAGCGCGAACGCGAACGCATGGCGTTCGTCTCCGCCATGTGGTGGGACTTGCTCGCGCAATTTGCAAAGTCCAGTGGTGAGCAGCTCGAAGCGACGCTCGTCGCCGTCGAGGACCGCAAAATCCCCCAGGGCAAGGATTTCGATTCGTCGACCGGCAAGCTGGCCAACCAGGACGCGATCCTGCTCGACGAGGCCGCCGCTCGCGGCTTGGCGTCCCGCATCCGCAGCGGCCAGTTCCGCGTCGCCGCCGTCGAGGACAAGCCGTACACCACGCGGCCCTACGCCCCGTTCACCACCAGCACGCTGCAGCAGGAAGCCAACCGCAAGCTGGGCTTCACCGCCCGCCGCACGATGCAAGTGGCCCAGAGCTTGTACGAGAACGGCCACATTACCTACATGCGCACCGACTCGACCAACCTGGCCGCCGTCGCCATTGAAGACGCCCGCAATCTGGTCGACCGCAATTACGGCCGCGAATTCCTGCCGGCCGAGCCGCGCATCTACAAGTCGAAGGTGAAGAACGCTCAGGAGGCTCACGAGGCGATTCGCCCAGCGGGCCACCCATTCGAGCTGCCCGATGTGATGCGCGGCAAGTTAGGCGCCGACGAGTTCCGCGTGTTCGACATGATCTGGAAGCGCACCATCGCCAGCCAGATGGCCGACGCCCGCGGCCGGCGGATCGCGATCACGATCGAAGGCGAAGGCTGCACGTTTCAGGTCACCGGCAAGACGATCGACTTCCCCGGCTATCTGCGGGCCTACGTCGAAGGGTCGGACGATCCCAGCGCCGAGCTGGCCGACCAGGAGCGCATCCTGCCCAGCGTCAGCGTCGGCGAGGCGCTCGCGTGCACGAATCTAGAGGCGAAAGAGCACAACACGCAGGCGCCCGGCCGGTACAGCGAAGCGTCGCTGACCAAGGCGCTCGAAGAGCGGGGCATCGGCCGGCCCAGCACGTACGCGTCGATCATCGACACGATCCAGGCCCGCAACTACGTGTTCAAGAAGGGCGGGGCGCTCGTTCCCACGTGGGTGGCGTTCTCCGTGGTGCAGCTTTTGGAAGAGCATCTCGCGGCGCTGGTCGACTACCAGTTCACCGCTCAGATGGAGGACGATCTCGACGCGATCAGCCGCGGCGAGCAGGAGCACGTCGCGTATCTCGAAAAATTCTATTTCGGCAATGGCACGCCGGGCCTCAAGAAGCAGCTCGCCAACAAGATCGACGAGATCGACCCGGCCCGCGTCGGCCGCATCCTCATTGGCAAGCCTGCCGACGGGCCCGAAGTGTACGTCCGCGTGGGCCGGTATTCGCCGTTCGTCGAGCAGGGCGAGCGCAAGGCGTCGCTGCCGGAGGAGATGCCGCCGGATGAGGTGACGCTTGCTTCAGCTCTTGCACTGCTCGAACAGGCCCAGCAGGGTGAAGAGCCCCTGGGCATCTGCCCCGACACGCACAAGCCGGTGTACCTGAAGGTCGGCCGCTTCGGCCCCTACGTGCAGCGCGGCTTGCCCGATGACGAGGAGAAGCCGCAGAACGCCTCGCTGCTCAAGGGCATGACGCCGGCCGACGTCGACCTCGCCACGGCGCTCAAGCTGCTGCAGCTTCCCCGTACCGTGGGCGAGCACCCGACCGACGGCAAGCCGATCGTCGCCTACAACGGCCGGTTCGGACCCTATGTGAAGTGGGGCGACGAAACACGTTCGCTGCCGGCCGAATTTTCGCCGCTGGAGGTGTCACTCGATCAATCGGTTCACTTGCTCGCCCAGCCAAAAACACGCGGCCGCGGCGCGGCGGCGAAGAAAGAGCCGCTGCGCGTCTTTGATAAACCTTCGCCCGTGACGGAGCAGCCGGTACAGGTGCTCGACGGCCGCTATGGCCCGTATATCACCGACGGCGACACGAACATCTCGCTCCGCAAGGGGATGACGATCGAGGAGCTTACCTTCGACGAAGCCCTCGCGATGCTGGCGGAGAAGGCGGCGCTGGGCCCGGTGAAGAAAAAGGCGCCACGGAAGGCGGCGACTAAGAAAGCTGCCGCAAAGAAGTCTTCCACAAGCAAGGTGGCAACCAAGAAGTCCGCGAAAAAGAAGTCGGCGCCGAAGAAGAGCGCCAAGTCGCAAGCCGGCGACGCGCCCTGGGATTAGCAGACGATGCGCCGGGCGTTAGGCATCTTCTACCATCTCTCCCTCCGCAATCGCGTACGCCACGGCATGGCTGCGGCAATGCGAGATGCTGATGTGCATCTCGGTGATGCCGGACCGCTCGAAGACCTCGCGGGCGCCGCCCTGCAGGCGAATCATCGGCGCCCCCCCGCGCTTGTGCCGCACTTCCACGTCCCGCCAACTGATGCCCTGCACCCAACCGGTGCCTAGGGCCTTGAGCACCGCCTCCTTGGCCGCCCACCGGCCGGCGTAGTGCTGCGTCGCCGCTTTTTTATCTGAGCAGTAGGCGATCTCGTGCTCGGTGTACACGCGGCGGATGAACAGCTCGCCGTGCCGGTCGATCATCTGCGCGATCCGCAGACACTCGATGATGTCCGTGCCGATGCCGATGATGCGCGTGGCCATGGAACGTCGATTGCCAGGGAACGGAAATGGGACGCGGATGAACGCGGATCAGAGTCGGAGTCAATAGCCGCGATGCTACGCATCGCCGGCGCAGCGGCGCAAATCTTCAACTCGCACGCCAGCAATGCGTAGCATCGCGGCTGTTTTCATGTTCTTCGTGATCTTCTGATCCGCGAACATCCGCCCAATCCGCGTTCATCCGCGTGCTATTTCTGGTTGCCCTCAATAACCCTTGGCCCCGCAAGCCGTCTGAGCGCGCCCCAACACGCCGCCCGCTTTCTTGCGAGCCTTCGCTGCTCCGGCCGCCAGCACGTCGCGCACGTCGTCCGGGCGCGACTCCCATTGCGTGCGCCGCTCGCGCGCTGCGCCGAAAAAGACTTCCGCCGCTTCGGCCAGCGCCTTCTTCACTTCGCCGTACCCGAAGCCGCCCCGGCGATACAGCGCATCCATCTCCGTCACTTGCTCAGTGGTCGCAACGAGCGCATACAGGTCGAACAGCGTGTCCCCCGCCGGGTCTTTCGGCTGGTCCATCGGCCGCGAGTCCGTCGGAATCCGCATGATCTTCTTGCGCTGGGCCTTGGGATCTTCGAACACATCGAGCGTATTGTTGTAGCTCTTGGACATCTTCTCGCCGTCGAGCCCCGGCACCTTGGCCGAGCTGTCCAGCAACTTCGCCTTCGGCAGCACGAAGGTTTCGCCGAACTTGCTGTTGAACCGCTGGGCCAGGTCGCGGCACACCTCGATGTGCTGCACCTGATCCTCGCCCACCGGCACCACGTCGGCGTCGTACGCCAGGATGTCGGCCGACATGAGCACGGGATACGTAAACAGCCCCGCATCGGCCGGCAGCCCTTTGGCCTTCTTGTCTTTGTAGGCGTGGCACCGCTCGAGCAGTCCCATCGGCGCGTCGGTCATGAGCAGCCAGCACAGCTCGCTCACTTCGGGCACGTCCGACTGGACGAATAGGATCGCCCGCTCGGGGTCGAGCCCCAGGGCCAGGAGGTCGATCGCCGCGTCGAGCGTGAGCTGCTTCAGCACCGCCGGGTCGCGGACCGTGGTGAGGGCGTGCAGGTTGGCGATGAAGTAGTACGCTTCGTCCTCGGTCTGCAGATCGATGTACTGGCGGATGGCGCCAAAGTAGTTGCCCCAGTGGAACCGGCCAGTAGGTTGAATGCCACTGAGGACGCGCATGCTGGTAGGGTGCGTGAAACGCACCATCTCGTTGTGATTGGCATTTGGTGCGTTTCACGCACCCTACGTTTGGAGCGTACCGACGACGTCGGCGACCCGCGTGGCGCCGATCGACGCCAGGGCGTCGGGCAACGCATCAAGCACCGTCATCGTCGCCGTTGGATTGTAGAAGTTCACCGTGCCCAGTTGAACCGCCGTTGCCCCGGCGACGAGGAACTCCATCACGTCGTCGATTGTCGCAATGCCGCCGATGCCCACCAGCGGCATTTTCACGGCCCGGGCGGCCTGGAACACGCACCGCAGCGCGATTGGCTTGATCGCCGGGCCGCTCAGCCCGCCCAATACGGTGCCCAACAGCGGCCGCCGCCGCCGCCAATCGATCGCCATCCCCAGGCAGGTGTTGATCAGCGAAATCGCGTCCGCGCCGCCCGCCTCGGCCGCCTTGGCCATCTCCGCGATGCTCGTCACGTTGGGCGTCAACTTGGCCAGAATCGGCAGCAGCCGGCACGCCGCCCGGCAGCCGGCGACGAGCTTCTCGCACGTCGCCGGATTGGTCCCGAAGTCGACGCCCCCGCTCACGTTGGGGCAGGAGATGTTCAGCTCAACGGCCGCGGCGCCCTCGGCGTCGCCCAGTTGCCGGGCCATCTCGACGAACTCGTCCGCGGTTCGCCCGGCGATGCTTACGACGATTGGCGCCCCCAGGCTCGCTAGATACGGCAAATGGTGCGCGATGAACGCATCGATCCCATCGTTGTCCAGCCCGATCGAGTTGAGCATCCCCGCGGGGGTTTCGATCGTCCGCCAGGGGGCGTTCCCCGTGCGCGGCTGCCGCGTGACCGTCTTGGGCAAGATGCCGCCCAGCCGCGCGAGGTCGACAAAGCCCTGCATCTCGCGGGCGTAGCCGAACGTGCCGGACGCCGCCATTACGGGATTGGGCAACGCGAGCCGGCCCAGATTCACGCGTAAGTCGACGGCGGGCGGAGAAGGATTCAAGGCGGCGGACAATCGGGCGGCAAAAGTAAACCGACGCAAACGAACTGTGTTCGCGCGGCGCCTCTGAATCTAACGTGCCTGGCCGCGCCCCCGCAATCGGCGCCCCGCAACCCAATTTCCGTTGCTGGCCATGAAAAAGGGCCGCGCCGTCTTCACGACGCGGCCCTTGCGGACATGGCTTTGTAGGGAGACCGCCGTGCACGGAATCGCCGCCACGGACTCGACCGGAGCCGCCTAAATAATGCCGCCGTGCGTGCTATGCGGCGTCAGATGCGACGGCATGTCGAGGAACCAGGCGCGCTCCCACTCATCCAAGAGCAGCCGCAGGTTCTCCGACGTGTAAAACAGCTGTTGTGCGCGGCGCTGCGGATCGGCCGAGTAGATCGGCACGAGGCATCCCGTTGAGCTCAGCAGCGAGCAGCCCATCGCGATCGATAAGAGCCATTTGCGCATGTGCGTAGCTCCTCCTTGAGCTCACGAACCAATTCGGCGGGCGTTTCTCGCGGGTGCGAGCCGCCGCCCGTGACTTCCTGCGTTGACCTATGCTGTCGCGCCGCTCTTGCGCGAGCGGCGGCGCGACAGTGTGTTGTTCGGTGACCCGATCGAGTGGTTGGCGTTGCTCGTTGCGGCGCGGATTACCCCGCCGGGCGGCGGAATCTTAGGAACTGAAACGAGTTGCGCCGAGACGGGTTTGATTTGTGTTGCCAACAACCGCTCGCGGCGTCGGGCCTGAGACCGTTGCAGGCGATGCTGGCGGCAGATGTTGAACTCAACGCCCGTGGGCGGAGCACGTCAGCCGTGACCAGCGTCGTAAGTCGTTGGCGAATCGATAGTTTGGCGTTCGTGCGACGACGCATGCAGGGCGCCGGGCGGCGGCGGCATGGGGACCGAGGGGGCGTGAGTGTCTTCTTCCATCGCCTGGCGGCGGGCGGCCTCGTTGGCCCGGTCCTCCATCTCGCGAACCCGTTCTTCCATCTCCTTGCCCGGCTTGAAGGTAACCACAAACTTTTCCGGCACAAAGACTTTCTCGCCTGTGCGCGGATTGCGGGCCTTGCGGGCGGCTCGTCGCTTGACCTCGAACACGCCGAAGTTGCGAAGCTCGATCCGGTGATCTTCGACCAGCGTTTCGACGATGGCATCGAACGTCTTTTGGACGATCTCCTTCGTCTTGAGCTGGGTGAGACCAATCTCGTCGGAGATGGTCTTGACGATCTCTTTCTTGGTCACGACGAGGTTCCCTTCAGACAAGGCGTGTCGCCGTCAATTCTCGTACGGCGACGCACCAGTTGGCTAGGGTCGGCTGATCGCTCCAAGTGTAATTGGCATAACGATTAGTGTCAACAAAGGTGGCCTTTCGCGGCATGCGCGGCCGGTTCTCGCCATTAGACTTACGGCGACGTCTGGCAGCGCTTGCGAAGGGCCGTTGGGAACTGTTTTCAGTTGTCAAAGAGCCGACGAACGCAGCAGCCTGGCCGCCAGGAAATCCGGGTCAGCGCACTTCCAAAACGAGCCAGCCCGGGCCGCGGTAGGGCCGTCCTGTTCGGCTGGGAGATACTTTCGGCGCCCGGGGGCAGAAAAATCCAACTAATCCGCAAAGTCGCCCGCCGCACCGCTAGCAATGCACCGGAATTCGCCTAACGGTCCGAGTGCTTCGTACATCATGTTTTGACAGGCGCTAGCCCGCGCTTCTCCGGCCAATTTAAGAGGGAAACGCGGGCTAGCACCTGTCAGTTCAACGCGGTCGAAGCTCGATTTCTCTGGACCACCGAACGCGTCCGCCCGCCAACCCCGCCCGTCGCGGCCCGTCTCAGATGTTGATCACGCCCCGCTGCTCCTCGATCACCTCGATCGAATACAGCCGGCCGCGGCCGCTGCCGGGGCAGACTTCGCACGTCTGCTGCCAAGATTCGGGCGATTTGAGGTTGGAGTTCCAAAACGGCCACGTGCGACACTGCCGGGGGCGATCCTCGTAGACGGTGCACTTGCGGGACTCGCCGTCCAGAAACACGCAATCGTAGTTTTTCCGCTCTTTGAGCGTGCGGCGCACCCCGACCTCGCGAACGTATTTCCGCTCAAAGGAAGCCACGTCCATGTCGAGACGCCGGGCCAAGGCGTCGATCTCTGCCTGGGTCACCCACACGTAGCCCGGCGCGCCCGTGCAGCAGTCCCCGCAGCCTGTGCACTGGAAGCGCAGTCCGTCGGCGTACCAGGGCTGATCGGCGTCGGCATGCTGGTCGGTCGCCATGGCTCGTTCCTTCGGTGCTTACCAATGCGGTTTAACGCAGGGCAACGCTTGCCGCCTGCTGGATCGCCGCGAGTGCGACGTCAATGTCCTCGGCCGTGGTCAAGCAACCGGCGCTCAGCCGGACGGCCCCGCCGAGCTCGGCCGTGCCCAGGGCGGCGTGCATCCGGGGAGCACAATGCAGCCCGGCCCGGCACTGCACGCGGTGCGACGCGTCGAGCATCGCCGCGAATTCCTGCGGATCATACCCGCGGTGATTCAGGCTGACCACGCTCGTCCGGCGGTTGGCGTTGGGGGGCCCGTACACTGTCAGGCCCTCGATTTCGTGCAACCCGCCTAACAAACGCGCCGTGAGTGCGTGGTGATGAACGTTAACGTCGTCGACCGTCCGCTCTTTGAGATAGTCCAGAGCCGCAGCCAACCCCGCGAGACCGGGGAGGTTATGGTTGCCGGGCTCGAACCGATCCGGTAGTTCGTCGGGTTGCCGGTCGTCGTCGCTTTGAGTCCCCGTGCCCCCGCAGCGTAGAGGGGCCACTTCTCGCTCCAAATCCGGCCGGATGTAAAGGACGCCGACCCCCAATGGCGCCATGAGGGCCTTGTGGCCGGGCGCGGCCAAGAGGTCGACGCCGCACGACGCAACATCGATTGGAATGTGCCCCAGCGATTGGGCCGCGTCGACCAAGTACAACGCGTCGTGCTCGCGAACGACGGCGCCAATTTCGGCGATGCTCTGCACGGCGCCCGTAACATTGGACGCGTGCACGACCGCCGCCAACCGTGTCTTGGGCCGCAGCGCCGCGCGCACATCGTCCGGCGACACGAAGCCCGCCCCGTCGCACGGCACGTAGGTCACCTCGACGTTCGCGTGTTCCGCCAACCAGCGCAGCGGGCGCAGCACCGAGTTGTGTTCGCAAACGGTCGTCACCACATGATCGCCGGGCCGCACGACGCCGCGGATCGCGAGATTGAGCGAGTCGGTGCCGCTGTAGGTGAACACAATATGTCGGGGATCGCCCACGCCGATCAACTCCGCAACCCCGCGACGGGCTCGTTGGACGATCCGCGAGGCGTCCATTGCTTCGCGGTATCCGCTGCGACCGTGGGGCGCTCCGCACTGCCGCAAATAGCGATCCGCCGCGTCGTAAACCGCAGGCGGTTTCGGCCAACTCGTCGCGGCATTGTCGAGGTAAATGCGAGGTTGCTCACGCATGGTGGGGCTGCGGGATGCTGGCTGTTGGGGAGCAGCCCCCGGCGCAAGCCGGGGGTTCATGGATGCGCTGGATGCTAGATGCAGGTTGCTGGATGCTGGATGGACGAAAGACGAACAAGGTTAGCCGCCGATCTGGTACATCGCCCGTTGCGGGCGCTCGAACGCGACCTCCCCGATCCCGTGGGCGCGCCGCTTGGCGGCGACGCATTCCTGCACCAGCGCCCGCAAGTCGTCGTCCGACCCGCCGCCGCGCAGCACGTCCCGCGCGTCCCATTCCACGGTCGAGAACAGGCAGTTTCGCACCTGGCCCTCAGCCGTCAGCCGCAGTCGGCTGCAGGCCTCGCAGAACGGCTCGCTCACGGAATTGATGAACCCCAGGCCGCCGCGTCCGTCGGCAAATCGGTAGTCGACCGCCGGCTGGCTTGGGTCGTCGCGCTCGGCCAGGGTGAGAGCGCCGTAGGCCTGTTCGACGCGGCGCAGGATCTCACGACCCGTGAGCACCTCGCCCCGGGTCCAATGTTCTTCGGCGTCCAACGGCATGAACTCGATAAACCGAAGCTGCAGACTCTGCTCGCAAGCGAACTCCACCAGCGGAAGAATCTCCTCTTCGGTGAGCCCGCGAATCGCTACTGCGTTCAGCCTGATTTGAGCGAACCCCGCACGCTGAGCCGCGGCGATGCCCGCGAAGACGCGATCCAGTCCGGGGCGTCGTGAAATCTTCTGGAACACCTCTTCGCGCATCGCATCGAGGCTGATGTTGATCCGCTCCAGCCCCGCGACCCGTAGCGCCTCGGCCTGTTCTTCCAGCAGCATGCCGTTGGTCGTCAGGGCGAGGTCATCGACGCCGCCGATCGCCGCCAGCTTGCCGACGAGCAAGTGCAAATCGGCCCGCACGAGCGGCTCGCCGCCGGTCAGGCGAATCTTGCGAACCCCCAGCGGCACGAGCGCCCGCACCACGCGCTCGATCTCTTCGAACGTGAGTAGTTCCCCGCGCCGCCGGAAGACCAGTCCCTCGTTCGGCATGCAGTAGAAGCATCGGATGTTACAGCGATCGGTAACGCTGATGCGCAGGCTCGTATGCCGGCGCCCAAAGCCGTCGACCAGCTCGGATTGTGATTCACGCGCGTTCATGCAAGCCGCCGGCTCTGGCGGCGGACTCTTCAGGTTTTCTTTGAAGCTGGCCGCACAAGTAGGACGTCCACCGGCAGAGCCGGCGGCTTTCATGTGGGATGCACCCACTGGGTTTCGCCGCTCGCCCGGCGTTCCTGCTTCCAGATCGGCGCCGACTCTTTGAGCGTATCGATCAACCACCGGCCCGCGGCGAACGCGGCATCGCGATGCGCGCTGCTCACCACGACCGCGACGCTGGCCTCGCTGATCGGCACGACGCCCAGGCGATGGACGATTCCGCACTCGACCAGATTCCACCGCGCACGGGCCGCCGCTTCGAGCTTTTCGAGCTCCCGCCGCGCCATGTCATCATACGCTTCGTAAGCCAGCTCGGCCGTTTCGTGCTCGCCCGTGAACTGCCGCGAAATGCCCAAAAACACCAGCACCGCCCCCGCCGCGGGCTGTTGCGCACGGGCGATGAGCGACGTCACGTCGATCAGCGAGTCGGTCAGTTCGATCATCGCAGCCCGTGGAAAGTCCTACGCTCACGTGAAAATCGCTCTACCCGCCGCTCACCGGCGGAATGAGCGCCACGTCGTCGGACGCATGCAACGTCGCCCGGTCGTCGGCGTATTCCGCATTGACCGCCATCAGCGAGCGCGCCACCAGCGGCGCGAGCGGCGCATACTGCTGGGACAGCGCCTGCCGGACATCGCCTAAAGTCGCGGCTCCGCTCACTTCCACCACGGCCTCGCCCGCCCCGGCCAACTCCCGCGCCGCCGCGAACAGCTTCACTACGACTCTCATCCCACTATTAGGCTATCCGCGGGTCGTTTGAGCAAGTCGCCGAGCTCCGGCATCAATCGATAAGCCAGCGCCAGCAGCTTCACCGGGTGGATCGTCGGCAGCGCCGAGCCCTGCTCCATCTGAATGCGGCATGCGCTGCATTCGCTCGCGGCGGCCTGGAAGCCCGCGGACCGCAATTCGGTAATGAGCGGCAGGCCGATGCGAAGGCTCGTGCGGTAGTTCTTCCGCTGGAAGCCGAACATCCCCGCCATGCCGCTGCAGCCCTTTTCGATGTAGCGGACGGACAACCCCGGGATCAGCCCCAACAAGTTCACGGCCGGCAACCCCGCCTCGAGGGCCTTCACGTGGCACGGGGCGTGGTAGCCGACGACCGCGTCCAGCGGACTGAAATCAAGCTGCAACCTCCCCTGCTGATGCAAGCGCCACAGATAGTGGCACGCTTCCATGGAATTCTCCGCGACCAGCTCTGCGTCGCGGTCGTCGCCCAAGAGGTGCAGATATTCACGTTTGAGCGCCAGGATGGCCGACGGTTCGGTCGACACGACGGTGTGGCCCTGCCGCACGGCCTCAGCCAAAAGTTCGACGTTCTTCTCCGCAATCGCCCGCGCCGGTCCGAGCACGCCCTGGGAGATCATCGGCATCCCCGATTCCAATTGCCGCTCCGGCACGTGGACCGCCACGCCATTGTGCTCCAGCGCCGCAATGAGCGCACGGGCCAACTGGTCGTCGCAATAGTTGGCATACGTGTCGACGAACAGCAGCACCTTCTCGCTCGCGGCGCGTTGCGGTCGAGCCAATCTCTTCTGCGTCGAGGATCTCAGCAGCGGTCGTTTATTGAACCGCGGCAGCTTGCGGCCCTGGGCCACGCCGAGCGTCTTTTCCATCAGCCACCGCGCGGCACGATTGCCTACGGCCCAGTTGGCCACGCGCGGCGCCCTGGCGGCCAGCGAGCAGAGGTAATCGATGCGCGTCGCAGCCCACTCGTGATAGTCCAGGCCGTTGGTCGCCACGTAAGCCGCCTTCGCCTCGGCCACCAGCTTCGGAATGTCCACGTTGGCTGGGCATTCCAACCGGCACATGTGACAATGGATGCACAGGTCGAGTATCTTCTTGAATTCCTCGTCGACCACCGCGCTCGCCGGTAGGGCGCCGGTGAGCAGGGCACGGGCCAGGTTGGCCTTCGATCGCGGCGCCGCCTCCTCCCGCGGCGACGGGCGAAACGTGGGACACATCCGCGTCCCCTCGCGCTGCGTGCGGCATTGGCCGCAGCCATTGCACATGCGAGCCGCGTAGGTCATCTCCTCCGGCGTCCAAGCAAGATCGAGCGAAACGAGCGGCCCCTCCGTGTCCTTCGCAGCGGGCTGGGGCGCGAGCGGCGCGCCTCTGGCGTCCAATCGTTCCAACAGGGGATACTGCACGCGCCGCACGGGCGCCGTGGGCACGGCGCCGTCCAGCGGAATCTTCTTGCCGGGATTCAGGATGCCCTGCGGGTCAAACAGTCGCTTCACTTCCCGAAACGCCGCCATCAGCGGCCCGTGTTGCCGTTCGGCAAACGGCGTGCGGCTGTAGCCCTCGGCATGTTCCCCGCTGATCGTGCCCCCGACGCTCCACGCGGCTTCGTACAGCTCCTCGGCCAAATCTCGCAGGTTCTGTACGTCGGCTTCGTTGGCCAGATCGACGAACGGTCGAATGTGCAGTTGCCCGTGCGCGGCATGGCCGAAGATCGAGGCCGTGATCTGCCGCTGTTGCAGGGCTTCCAGCGCCACCTGGAGAAAGTCGCGCAGCTCGCGCGGCGGCACGGCAATGTCTTCGACGAACGGCGCCGGACGCGTCGAGCCGCGCAGCCGGTAAAGCGTGGGCACGAACCGTCGCGCGAGCTGCCAGAACAGCTCCTGGTCGTCGTCGTCGAGCGCCAATTGGGCGCCAGACGCGAGCTTGAGTTCCTGCAGCACGAAGTGTTCCAGGTCCGCAATCCCGTCGCGGGCTTCGTCGGCCGTTCCGCCGGCGCGCTCGACCAACAGCACCGCCTCGGTCTCGGCCGGAATGAGAAATTCGTATCGCGGATCGATTTCGCGCGCGAGGCTCAAGTGCCGCCGATCCATCAGGTCGCAAGCCCGCAAAGACCGGGCGGCCAGCTCTGTCGCCGCCGCGGCCGCATTGTCCAGCGAGTCGAAGAAGAACAACCCGCACGCCGTAAACGGCGGCAACGGCACGGTGGCGAGCGTCGCCTCCGTCATCAGGGCCAGCGTGCCTTCGCTGCCCACCAGCAGCCGCGCCAGGTCCACTCCCTGCTCGGTCTGCAGATCGTGCAGCCGGTAGCCGCTACGATTGACGAGGCTCTTGGTGCGTCGGCTCGCGATATTCCCCCAGTGGTGCTGCGTGATCTCTTGCACGCCGGCGGCGAGGTAGCCGGCGGGGTTTTCCTCGCGGCTCACCGGCGTGGTCGGCACGTCGTGACGCGCCAGCCGGGCGGTGCGCCCGTCGGCCAGTACGACCTCTAGCTCCCGCACGTGCCGCCGCGCCGAGCCGTAGGCCGGCCAGTGGCTGCCCGAGGCGTCGAGAGCCACGACGCTGCCGATCGTGGTGACTTCCTCGGCGGCCGGGTCGGGGCCGAACTGCCGTCCGATTTTCCGCAGCCGATCGTTGAGCTGCCCCAACACCACGCCGGGCTGCACGGTCACCGTTTCCTCGTCGATCGACAGAATGCGGCGCATGTGCCGCGAGAAGTCGATCACCAGCCCGCGGCCCAGCGAATCGCCCGCCAGGCCCGTGCCCGCCCCGCGGGGGAACAGCGGAATCGATCGGGAAGCGGCATATCGCACAATCGCCGCCACATCGTCGCGCGAGCGCGGTCGCACCACGCCCAGCGGCGGCACCTCGAAGATGCTCGCGTCGGTGGCGTACATCTGCACGAACAAGTCGTCGCAGTGAACGTCGCCCTCGATCTGCCCGCGCAGGTCCTCCTCGATACGAAGCTGTTCAGCGTCCATACGGCAGGGCAGGCGAAGAGAGATTTACCACAGAGGCACGGAGGGCACGGAGCAGAAGGACAACGATTGGAGCACGAGGGCCGAATACTTCTCGCCGGTAACACTTACTGACTTATTTCCAGCGACGGATCTCTCCCTCTGTGTCCACCGTGACTCCGTGGTAAATACTTTCGGCCAGGGGCGACGTTTCACGCATGACCGCCGAGCCGTGCGGCGATCTGACGATACTTTTCGTGCGTCTCGAGATTGAATTGGCCATGCACATCCATTTCTGCCGTCCCGCGGTACTGTGCGCCGCAGCGGTAGCACATCAGCGAGTTGCCGACCACCGCGAACAGCGCGAGATCCGCGAGCGCCGTGGCGAACAAGATGCCAAACGTCCACGGCAGATTGGCATAGCTCCACGCGATCGAGCTGCCGATGATGCCCACGGCCACGATGAGCACGCCCAGCCGCTGGGGAAAATCCTTCCGCACGTACAGGTCGGTGCTGGGGCACACGAGACATCGCTTCACTCGCTCGCCATCGATGCTGCCCGGCGAAAACTTGATCTCCTGCCCACAGCGAGGGCAGGCCAGGGCGGCCGACGAGGATTCAAAATGCTGCCGCACGCCGTGCGAGCACGCGGGGCAGGCAAAGGTCACGTTCATTGTAATATGGTCACCCGGCCGCGCGCTCCGCTCCCGCGTCGCGGCTAAACGCGGACCCAACGTCGTGCATCGCGTTTAGCCGCGACGCGAAGGTCCTCCGCAGCGGATCGCTCGAACCACACAAGCGCCCGCCGCACTGCTCATTATAACGGATAAACGCTCTCCGCCGACAGGAGCAGCGCCATCGTTTCACCCACGAACGTGCCGATAACTGCCACGTAGAGAATGCCCGTGGCGCTCTGCGTGTTGGGTATGTCCAGAGTGCGTAAGGCCATCCACGCGAGAACGCCCACGCCCACGATCCCAAAACACCACCTAAGGGCGACAAACAGCGTCAACTGCGTCGTCAAATGCGTCCCCAGATCTTGGGCGCTCACGACGGTCGCAGCGAGTCCGATCAGCGAGACGAGTCCTTGGAAAACTGTCGCTCCGCCAAGGGCGATGATGAGTCTCCGCAAGGGCTGGAGCTGCATGGTCGGCGAATTGAGATACCAGTGCCCCAGCAACATGGCGGCAAACGTGACGCCCAACAGCAACCCGGAACTGAGGTTAGCAATTGCGCTCAAAACTTGAGCCGCCGTGTCATAGATCTCGCGGAAATCACGATGAAGAACGTCCGAGTAAATTTCCTTCTTGTCTGCAGGAATAGCGGCATACCTGGCGTCAAGTTTTTCAAGCGCGTGAGAGATCTTCGGCTGGCTGGTCGCATGCGTCCCGATGGCCGAGCCTGCAAATCCAACGAGCGCCACCAGCAACAGAGCCGCTTGGCCGAGACGCGGACGCTCGTACAACCAACAAATGGCCCCGATGTAGCTGGAAACCCCGGCGACAACGGCGAACCAGAACTGCTGCGGCGCCGCCAGTCGGCTTAGCAGGGACGCCAATGTCGACAGGCCCAGAACGACGTAGAAATTGTTGCGGAAATACCCGCTCGTCACTAAGTGCGCCGGCGCGAGCAACATGCCCGCAGCGAAGCCAAAGCTAAGTCGCAACAAGAAGAGCGAGAACATCGCCATGGCTTACTCGTAGCTCGAACGGCGACGGAGCTCGTTGCTGATGCGCCCTTACCGCCGATCCCCGTAGATCAGCGTCATCACTTCGCTACGGCTCGACAGGTTCGACCGGAACGTGCCCTTCATCGAGGAGGTGACGCACACGCTTTCCGGCTTGCGCACGCCGCGAATCGCCATGCACGAGTGCGACGCCTCGATCACCACGGCGACGCCCTTCACCTGAAGTTCCTCGATCAACAAATTCGCGATCTGCTCGGTCATCCGCTCCTGCACCTGCGGGCGGTGCGACACTTCCTCGACGACGCGAGCCAGCTTGCTGAGCCCGACGACCTTGCCGCTCGGGATGTAGCCGATGTGCGCCTTGCCGATGAACGGCAGCATGTGGTGCTCGCACATGCTGTTGAAGGCGATGTCCTTCACCAGCACCATCTCGTCGTATTTCTCGGTGAAGAACTTCTGCAGATGAATGCGCGGATCGGCGTGCAGACCGCTGAACAGCTCGCGGTACATGCGGGCCACGCGGGCGGGCGTTTCGCGCAGGCCTTCCCGATCGGGATCTTCGCCGACCGCGGCGAGAATTTCGCGCACCGCGCGCTCGATTCGCGGCAAGTCGACTTCCGAAGTGCGAGGCGAGCAATCCGCGTCGCCGCCGTCAACTTCGCCGGACAAACCGCCTCGCTCGAACTCGGGAGAACTGGGCTGTGGCGGCGAGGGCGGCATGCGGCCGATCCTAAACGCGACCCTCGACGATCGTCAACCGGCGAACTTTCAGCCCCGGGCTCTGCCCGCGGGGGGGGCGACGATGGACGACAAACGAAAGTGCGACCCCCCGGGCAGAGCCCGGGGCTGACCGCAGGAACATCGTTCAATTCAAACTGAAACGCGGCGGAAAGGCGCGGCTTGGCAATTTAATGGCCGGGCCCGCCGACGCCGCCTGAACCTTCGCCGCCGCTGGTTCTCCCATCGCATCGAGCAACAGCCGTGCGCGGCGGTCGACATTCGGCTCGGCCAGCAGGTGCTGTTTCAGCTTCACTCCCAGCGGCAGGGCGAAGCTCACCAGATCGGTCAACACGCCCAGCGGGACCTCGCTCGACAGCAACTCGCGCAAAGGCTCTTCGTTCTGCTCCGTCTTGGCCAGCGGGAGCGTCTTCTGGAACGCCTTGGCGAGGCGCTCCTGCACGTGGTCGCGACTCTCGTCGCCATCGGTCGGGTACTCGTCGTCCATGAGCACCACCTCCGCCTCGCGAAACGAACGATGGGCGGGCAGCTCCTCGACGATCCGACCGCGTCGCATGCCGAGCAGCATCAGGTTGTACCGCCCGTCGTCCAGCCGGTGGTGCGTTACCACCTTGCCCACGCAGATGTGAGGGTGCAGGGCAGGGCGGCCGTCGTAGTTCGATTCCCAACCCGGCGCCAGGCTCGCCATCGCGATCAAGCCGTCGTCGTCCAGCGCGTCGTTGAGCAGGTCGCGATAACGCGGCTCGAAAACGTGCAGCGGCTGAACGACGTGGGGGAACATCACCAGATCCGGCAGCGGAAACAATCGCACGTCACCGGTAAATCGCGCCTCATCGAAGGTGAGGTCTTCCGCATTCCAAGGAAGCATGGCTTAGACTTGCCCATGTTGAGCCGGCCCGCTCGGCCGGCGAGAAGATGGCCCGGTCAATGACTTGAGTGATCCGCAAGTTGCGGATCGAGATGAATCTCCGGAATCAACTCGGGATCCACTTCAATGCTAGGAAATTCCTCGGTCGAAGCCAGGACTTCGGCAAAACATTGCTCGAACTGACCGAGAAAAGCGTCCAGATCCAGCCCCAGGTAGGCGGGCCGATAATCGTCCAAATAACTGCGGCTCGAAACGTACACTTTCTTCGCGCCGCGGATATTGCCGTTGCCGAAATGATGCAACGCGACGGCCGCCTGGATGAGCCCCTGGTAAAACCGCCGCGCCGGGCCGCGATACTCGGTCCACAGCTCTTCCCACGCTTCGTGAGCTTCGAAGAACTCACACGCGTTGAAATAGCGAATGCCTTCGGCGTAGAGCGCGTCGATCGAAGGCGCATCATCCGACATGGCAGCGATGTCTCCAAGCACGGGGACCAATATGCGGTCGCCCCCAAAAGACGCGCTCCCCAGCGCGCCGACGAACATCCCTCGGGGGGATTATAGGCATCCTGGCGCGGCCCGGCTAGAAACGGTCCGCCCCGGCGGACGAGTTGGTTTCCTGGGAGGTTGACCTGCCGGACGAATCGCTCAAAATACGCCATCAGCCGCCAGTTCTCGCGGTCTTACCGCCTATGCCAGCCAAAAAAGCCGCCGCCCGCACCCCGTCCAAGGCCGTGTCCCGGGCCAAACCCACGGGCAAAACTGTCCCGGCGAAGCGGGCCGCAAAGTCGCTCCAAACCGAGGATTCCGCGACCCTCAAGCAGCGTACGGCCAAAATCGTCCGCCAACTGGCCAAGGACTACGGCGACGCCGAATGTGCGCTCCGCCACAGTTCCCCGTTCGAACTGCTCGTCGCGACCATCCTCTCCGCCCAATGCACCGACGAGCGGGTGAACATGGTCACGCCCGGCCTCTTTAAGGAGTTCCCCTCCCCGGCGGCGTTCGCCGCCGCACCGATCGAACGCATCGAAAAGGCCATTCAAAGCACCGGATTCTTCCGCAACAAGGCCAAAAGCATCAAGGCCTGCTCAACGGCCCTGGTGGAAAAGTACGACGGCCAGGTCCCGCGCGAGCTGGACCAGATGGTCGAGCTCGCTGGCGTCGGTCGCAAGACGGCCAACGTGGTCCTCGGCGTCGCCTACGGCAAGGCTACCGGCGTGGTCGTCGACACGCACGTCGGCCGACTCAGCCGCCGCCTGGGTCTCACTGTCAGCGACGATCCGGTAAAGGTCGAAGCCGACTTGATGGCTTTGTTGCCCAAGAACCAGTGGATCGACTTCTCGCACCGCTTAATCCACCATGGTCGCCGGGTGTGCCACGCGCGCAAGCCCAAATGCGACGCTTGCACGCTAGCCAACCTCTGCCCGAAGATAGGCGTCTCATGAATGACGAATGACGAAATCCGAATGACGAATGAGCGGAAGGCGACGGGACCGCACCATTCTTCCATTCGTCATTCGTCATTCGGATTTCGTCATTAGGACACCGCCATGATCCTCTCCGGCCACGAAATCCAAGCCCGCCTGGGCGGCGACATCAAGATCGACCCGTTCGATCCCGCGGCGCTCAACCCCAACAGCTACAACCTCACGCTCCACGACGAGCTGATGGTGTACGAAGAAGTCGTGCTCGACATGGCCAAGGCCAATCGCACGCGGCGGATTCCCGTCCCCCGCGAGGGGCTCGTGCTCAGTCCCAACCAGCTCTATCTCGGCCGCACCGCCGAACGCACCGAGACGCACAATCTCGTACCGCAGATCGAAGGCCGTTCGTCCGTAGGACGCCTCGGACTGTTCGTGCACGTTACTGCGGGCTTCGGCGACGTGGGCTTCGCCGGCTATTGGACGCTGGAGATGTTTGCCGTCCAGCCGATCCGAATTTATCCCGGCGTGCCCATCTGTCAGATCTTCTATCACGAAATCACCGGCGACGTCTCGGAGTACGACAGCAAGTACCAGCACAACCGAGACATTCAACCAAGCCTGCTCTTCCGCGAGCTGCTGCGCACCGGCCCCGGCGATCCGCAGCGGCCGCTGGACTTCGGCCTCGAGCGGCCCACGGTCTAAGCGTTTTCCCAAGGGCCCCGAGGGAACGCCGGCGGACCTGTCGTGCACGCGACAAGCGGCGTCGTCGGCCCGCGAATTGTTAATTCTTTGTAATGATTCTGGCGCGGAAGCCCTTGAATTCCGCCGCGAAACCGCGGTGTTGGGGACATCAGACGCGTGATCTCGCTCGCCAACAACCCTGCGGCGTGAGGCCTTTCGAGCCGATAAATGGCGTAGCCGCGTTTGCCGCGCAGTTCCGTCGGGTCGCGGTCGCGGCGCCTCATCGTCCTGGTTTCTCGTCTTTCGCAAACAACCGTGCATTGCCGCTCCTTAGCTAGCGGGCGCATCGTGCGCCGCCTGCTCCTGCTGCTTTCGGCCTGTGGCGCTTGGGAAGCCCGCTTGAACGCGCAAACGGTCCCCCCCGTCGACGCTCCGCTGGTCGATTCCGCCAGCATGGCCACGGCGGAGGAGCTGATCGAGCGCCTGCAAGCCGCCGAAGCCCGCATTGCCGCGCTTGAGCTGCAAGCTCCCGCCGAGGCGCCCGGCGCCGACGCGTACTCTCTTCCGAACCCGCCCGTCGCCGAGCTCGAGGAACTGCCCGCGCCCCCCGAGGACGACGGCGAGCCGACGTGGTACGAAAAATTCACCATCCGCGGCTACGCCCAACTGCGCTGGAACGATGTGCTCCACTTGGATGCCGGCTCGGCGCCGGCGCAGTACACCGGCGATCGTTCGGTCGGAGACAACCAGAACTTCTTCATTCGCCGGGCGCGCCTCGTTTTTGCCGGCGAGATTTCCGAGTACCTCGACGTTTACCTGCAGCCGGACTTTTCCGTCACGCCGCCCGGCAGTTCCGATGCCACGTTCTTTGGGCAGATTCGCGATTGGTACGGCGATATTTATCTCACTTCGGACAAAGTCCACCGCATTCGCGCCGGCCAATCGAAGCTGCCGTTTGCGTGGGAGAATATGCAGTCGAGCGGGAACCGGCTGCCGCTGGACCGCAGCGACGTCAATGACAGCGCCACGCAGAATCAACGTGATCTGGGCGTCTTTTATTATTGGACGCCGGAGTCCGCCCAGGACATTTTCGAATGGGTTGACGACGAAGGGCTCAAGGGATCGGGGAACTACGGTGTGTTCGGCATCGGCGCCTACAACGGTCAGGGCGGCAGCCAGGTGGAACAGAATGACAATCTGCATGTCGTCGCGCGGCTGACCCATCCCTTCTTCATGGACAATGGCCAACTCGTCGAGGTCGGCATGCAGGGCTACACCGGAAAATATGCCGTGCATTCTGCGCCCATCAGCCCGCTGGGCGTCGGCGCCCCGGTGCGCCCGGCCGGCACATTGGAGACGGGCAACCACGCAGGCATTCGCGACGAACGTCTGGCTTGGACCGCCGTCGTCTACCCGCAGCCGCTCGGGCTGCAATGCGAATGGACCGTCGGTCGCGGACCGGCGCTCGACGACGCACAAACGGCCGTCGTCGAGCGCTCGCTCCACGGCGGCTACGCGATGGCCTTCTACCGACTGCAAACCGATTGCTTCGGCGAGTTTTGGCCGTTCGTCATGTACAGCGCCTTCTGCGGGGGTTACAAGACGCAACGAAACACCCCCTACAGCGTCGTCGAGGACTGGGATCTCGGCGTCGAGTGGCAGCTCAACGACCACGTCGAGCTGGTGACGATGCTCGCGTTCACCGATCGCACGAACACCGCTGCCGTGAACGAGGCCGATGTCTTCTCCTACGGCCAGTTCCGCGGCGACCTCCTGCGCTTCCAGTTGCAGATCAACTACTGAGCAGCGCCGGCGGCCGCCTGGCGCCGGTCCTCGACGGATTGGCTCGCGCCCGCCATTTGGGTTATCATCAACCCCGTCCGTCCGCACGGCTCCGCGCGTTCAGCCCTTGCTTGCCTCGTCGCTTCGCACTCTCTCCTTTCTCAAGAGCCCCCGCCATGCGCAGCCCTCTGGCCGTTGTCCCCGCGCTACTCCTTGCCGCCGTTCTGATCGCCGCGGTCCCCCGCGCCGCCCGCGCCGCCGAAGACGCCGGCCCCGCGTGGACCGAAATCCCCGCCGACGCCGAGTACAGCGGCTGGCGTGAAGGCAGCCGCCGCGGCTGGTCGATCGTCGACGACGTCGCCCTGCGCCCCACGAACGACCGCCGGCTCATCGCCGTCACGATCGAGGGCAATCCGCCAGGCGACAACTCCGCCGCACCGGAGGTCCTGCTCAGCCGCGGCGACTCGAATCTCTACACCAAGGACGACTACGGCGACGTCGAGCTGCGCATCGATTTTCTCGTGCCGCGCAACTCCAACTCCGGCGTCAAGCTCAACGGCATGTACGAAATCCAGATTCGCGACACGCACGGCAAGGAGAACCTCACCGGCGACGACTGCGGCGGCGTCTATCCCCGCGGCGAGAACCAGCCGCGATACCACCAGATCGACGAAGGCGTCGCCCCGCGCATCAACGCCGCCCGGCCGGCCGGCGCGTGGCAAACCCTCGAAATCGCCTTCCGGGCGCCCCGCTTCGACGCCGCCGGCAAGAAGATCGAAAACGCTCGTTTCCTGCGCGTCGTGCTCAACGGCGAGACGATCCACGAAGACGTCGAGCTGCTCCACCCCACCGGCGCCGCCTGGGATGAAGTCGCCGAAATCCCCGTCGGCCCGATCATGCTCCAGGGCGACCACGGCCCCGTCGCCTTCCGCCGCCTGGCCGTGAGGCCGCTGACGCTCGAGACCGAGTAACTTCCCGCGAGAGTGGCCCGGGTTGCCGCGCTCGGCGCCCTCGCCGCTCGGCAGAATGGCGAGGAGCACGTTCGCCGCGTTGACGGTGGGTGACGACATAGCTTGTGCGCTGCATGCCGCCGCCTTCCAATACTGGTTCAGGCCCACTCCAAGACTCGCGATGACGAAAATCCTCGTTCTCTACCATTCCAACACCAATAACACGCAGCGCATGGCGGAGTTAATCGCCGAAGGTGCGCAGCAACGTGACGACGCCGAAGTCCGGCTGCGCAGCATTGCGGAGGCCGACCACACGGATCTCGATTGGTGCGACGGACTCGCACTGGGGTCGCCAACCAACTATGGCTGCGTGAGTTGGCAGATGAAACAATGGTGGGACCAGCAGCCCATCGAGAACTGGGGAAAGCGAGACGGAAAAATCGGCTGCGTCTTCTCGTCGGCAGGGGCCTGGGGCGGAGGCCAGGAATGGACCTGCATGGCACTCATGTCGATCCTCATCAACTACGGGTTTCTCGTGTTTGGATTGACCGATTATTCCGGCATCCAGTTCACGGCTCACTACGGAGCCATCTCCGCTGGCGCCCCGCGGGAAGAACGAGTGCAACAGGCATGTCGCCGACTTGGTTTACGGCTCGCCGAGTGGACGGCAAGTATGATCCATGGCCGCAAAGAGGCGCATCCCCTCCAGCAGACGTACGATCGATTCCGAGACTTGGGAAAATAGAAAATCCGAAACTCGAAATTCGAAGCACGAAACAAGCACGAAGCCGGAATTCCCCAAACGGATTTAAGATCCTTCTGTGTTTGGACCTTTGAATTTCAGACTTAATGATTGTTTCGGATTTCGGATTTCAATTTTTGCCCAATCCCTCACCAACACCTTCTCCAGGGGCTTCTCCATGTCTTCTTCCCACGGGCTGAACCGGCGTCACTTTCTGCGAACCACAACCGCGGCCGCGGCGGTCGGCGTTTTCACCGGATCGAGCCGTTCGTCTCGTGCCCAAACCTCCCCAAACGAGCGCCCCGTGTTCGCCACGATTGGGCTGCGGAACCAGGGTTGGGAAATCACGGGCAAGTCGACCCAGTTCGCGGACTTCGCCGCCTTGGCCGACGTCGATGCCAACGTGTTGGGCGCCAATCTTGAAAAGCTCGCTAGCGCCACCGGCAAGAAGGCGGACGGGTACAAAGACTACCGCAAGATCTTGGAACGCGACGACATCGATGCGGTCATGATCGCCACGCCCGATCATTGGCACACAAAAATCTCCGTCGAAGCGATGCTGGCCGGCAAGGACGTGTACTGCGAAAAGCCGCTGACCCTCACGATCGACGAAGGCAAACTGATCGAGCGGATCGTCAAACAAACCGGCCGCGTGTTCCAAGTCGGCACGATGCAGCGCACCGAAAGCGAACAGCGGTTCCTCAAGGCCATCGCGCTCATCCGCGACGGCCGCCTCGGCGACCTCCGCAAGGTGACCTGCGGCATCAACGGCGCCACCGATTCGCCCGTAATCCCCGCCATCGATGTTCCCGAGGGGCTTGATTGGGACATGTGGCTCGGCCCGGCTCCCCAGGCGCCCTACCGCGCCCTGCCCGAGATCCGCCAAGGCTACGGCGGCGGCGTGCCGCTGTACACCAATTGTCACTACGCGTGGCGCAACTGGTACGAGTATTCCGGCGGCCAGATGAACGACTGGGGCGCCCACCACGTCGACATCGCGACGTGGGCGCTTGGCGCCAGCGAAACCGGTCCGAATAAGATCACCCCCGTGAGCTATTCGCTGCCCGTCGATTACGAAAATGGCTACCCGACCGTCAGCGATCGCTACAATTCGCCGACGAACTTCGAGATCCACGCCAACATGCCGGGCGACATTCCCTTGATCATCACCAGCGAGGGCGAAAACGGCATTCTGTTCGAGGGCGCCAAGGGGCGCATCTTCGTCAATCGCGGCCGGCTCACGGGCAGGCCCGTCGAGGATCTGGAAAACAATCCGCTGCCCGACGGCGCCGTGGAAGCCGTCTACGGCGGCCCGGTGAGCGAAAACCACACCGCCAACTTCATCGCGGCAATGCGCTTGCGCACCCAACCGATTTCCGACGTCTGGACCCACAACCGGATGCTCGAGACCTGCCACCTGGCCAACATCGCGATCCGCCTGGGTCGCGAACTTGCTTGGGATCCGGTCAAGCGCGAGATCGTTGGCGACGACCAGGCTAACTCGTTCCTGTCGCGCGAGAGTCGCGAAGGGTATGCAATTGACATGTAATTGATTGCCCTCGAAAACGAGCCACGACGCCCCCAGATTGCCGTGCAGCGTCTACCGTTGGGCAGTTTCTCCGAAACTGCCCCCGAGTCTCGGAGAGACTCGGCAACATTCACCGCCAATCGCCCGCGGCTGGCGCAAGTTGCCGCCGGCGGGTACCTGTGCGGCGGAGCCGAGGGAGGTTTAACCGCCGCGACGGCCCACTTCCCATCGCCAACGCAACCCGGGGAGGCGAAGGCGCCAAGTGCGGGCCGCCTGTGGACGCCTACAATTCAAATTCCCGTCGGCCGGATGTAAAAATGCGGCGACCACTCCTAATCCTGCTGGTCGCGGCTCTTGTCGTCGGTATGGGCGTCGCTGTCGTTCGGCTGCCGCCATACATTCGGGATATTCATCCGCGCACCGTCGCTCGCTTCCTGGAACAAGTCGAGGCCGACTTCGGCCCTGGCAGCGAACACGACGAACAAAATGCGAGGGACTTGATAGGCTACGTCGAGCAACACTATCCCTACGAGAACATGGATGGTCATCGAGGGACGCCGGTCGCGGAGCAACTGGCGAAACAGCGGAAACGCACGATTGAAGCAATCGAACGGTGGCTGCGTATCAGAGCATCAGAACCGTCATCGAGTGTGGCCGGGGCGGCAGAATGATGATCGGACGGAGTCGAACGCGGGTGCGCAAGAGGCACGGGAGCCATGGACGACGCACGTTCACTCTTCTCGACGCTCACCTCCCGATTTGAGGCTCCTGGATGTCAAGAAGCTCCTGTTGAGGCGAGCAGCACGCCAGCAGAAAAGGAACCAGATCAGGACCGCACCGCCCAAGCACGTGCCCAGGACATCGTCAAACTCACCGCATAAAGCCGCAATGCCGATAGCCAATATGTAAAGCGTCGAGACGCCCAAAAGCACTCGCATAGAAAATCGAGGCCATTTCCACCGGCGCGCCGCTTGCGCCTCTGGATTGCTGAGCGCCGATTTTGTTCGCATCGGTCACCGCCAGCTCTCGTTTTGGGCCGCGATGATGTCGTCCGGCCCCCACATGATGCAGTCCGTCGGCGAGGTCCCGGTGATTGCCCGATCGAGCAGAATCATCGGCAAGAATACTTTGAAGCACCGATAGTGGAATTCCTCGCCCCGATGCGTTCGCGTGTCGGCAAAGACATAGGAGTCATCAATTCCGTAGCGTCTACAGAATGCCGCACCACGCCACCTAAGCACGAAAAACGTGCAAACGTAGACGACGCCGAACGCCGCGAGGGCCACCAGCGCCCAGGATGCGCGACGCCGCCCTCGTCGTTTCGTTGGGGGAATGGCCGTCATACTGGCAGTATACGATTGGCATCCGAATCGGGCACGTGATACGGGGACGGGAGGACGGGAGTCGTTGCGGACTCCGAGTAGGCGAAGACGCCAAATCCGGGCCACCCGCGCATGGAGATAGGCGCCTGGGTTCGCCGCCCGCTTTCCGCCTAACGATTAAGAACGAGTCGCAATCCCGTCAGTGAGACCACGAAGCCGCAGAGCGTCCCCGTGACCACGCTGACGCGACCGAAACCGAACGCTTCGGGGCCGCAAACAATGACATTGAGACTCATTCCCACGCCGGCCGCGAACATCACATGCCCAATCAAGCGTCTCATCGGTGCGAGTATACGGTTAGCAACCCAGTTCGGCTGCCGCGATTCCTTTTTTGCGTGCTCTTCAAGCATGAACGACCCAATCACCTGGACCCGGCTGCGACGCATCTTCGGCGACCCGCCGCTGGTACTGAACGTCGTCGAACAGCAGTTCGACTACGGCAACGAGGACCTGCAGCGACTCGGGCGAACTCCCCACGACCAGATTGACTCGGGCGATCTGTGGTATTACTTCCACGACCTGGCGTACGTCGAGCTTCAGCCGGAACTGTTCGCTCATTTGTTTCCGGTCTGTTTGATGGACTGGCATCGCACGCTGCTGGCCGGCGAGCCCTGCTCGCATGGTGACTCCGAGTTTCATTATGGAGTCATTCAGGGAAATGTGTTTGCGAAGATGCTCGATGATCGCCAGCGGAACAACGTCGAGCAGGTGTTCTTCGACAGCATGTTCTGTCGCATGGATCAGGAGCGAGGCTCCGAGTTTCGCGGCTACGAAACGCCGGCCTTTGCCTGGGTTCATCGCCTCAATTCCTTGGGCCTCGTGCTACCCGACGTCAGCGGGCTTTGGCAACGCTGGTGGGCGATGGAGACGCCGGGCCGCGCCGTCTGCGTTCTCAAATACTGCGCGGAGTTGATGTACTTCTGCGACGAGAACCCTTGGTCCCAGACGTGGCCGAAGATTGCCGCAGGAACGCCCGCGATGCTTTGGATGCATGACAGTTTCGTGCTTTACCGCGGCTGGGATCAGCCCAATTGCGAGTTCCTACGAGGCTTTCTGTCAGTTCCCCGCGTCGTGGAAGCGGTTCGGCGGGCCAGCGCCGTCTTGAAGGACGAGCCGGAGAGTTCACTAGCGGCGAGAATGGCCGACGACCTTGAGCATAGCGTCGACCTGATCGCGGCTCGCGTTGCGGAGCTTCCGTCGCTGCTGGCTTCGCCGGAAGTCGTTTGGGATTGGACCGTTTAAAGTCTTTGGCGAAACCGGCGTTTCAGCAGTGTCGGCCGCAATTCTGTTTGAAGTGGTCGGGGGTGTGATAGATGACGGGGACGCGGCGTTCGCAGTCCGTCGCAGGCGTCGCTGCCCAAGAGGACGTGCCAAAATCGTGACTTACGTAGAAGAAATCTGCCTGGCAGTCATCCGGACATTGGACCATGCGTCGTTCCATAAAGGCGTTCGCCTTGCGGGGTACGCAGCGAATGCCGAATTCTGGGCGGCGGAGACGCGGCACGCGCTCGATTGCATCGAGGGATTTCAAACCCGGTGCGAAAAACTGATCGATGCACGGCGTCGCCATGCCGAGGCCGCCGGCGTCGACGTCGATCCGTCGTGGGTCACGCCGACGGTCACCGCGGAAGAGCTGGGCAAGATGAAGGAACGCCTCCTCGCTTCGGCCACGCGTTTCTTTCGTTTGTGCAAGCTGGACCAAGGTCAAAAGTCGCAAATCTCGCTTTTGCTCGGGATTCGTATTGATGTCTTGCCGGTTTACGGGCGGTAGGTACGGCGACGAAGCTCGTAGGATGAGCGCGGCAACCACCATTTGTGCTGTGCGCGCTACTACAGTGGGCTGGTAGCTGGAATGACTCTCCCCATGGCCAAGGCCCCGATACGCCGCTGGCTTTCCCTCCGGTCGCCGCGGAGCGTTCTGTCCGCGTTCTGCTTCACGCTTTCCGTTGCCTTGTCATTGCTGTGGGTGCGAAGCTACTGGTGGGCGGATTCGCTCATCTTTTGCAATCGGAAAGGCTTATTGGAACTCTCGTCCTTTGACGGCCGCATCCACTTTTACTTATCCCCGGGAGAATTTCCCCCCGATACCGCGCCACTTCGTTTGTTGAGCGCAACGGTGGAGGACATCCAAAGACGAGGCGATGAGTTGCGCAAACTGGGGCTTCAGATGCCGGAACCGAGGGTGCTGGGTTTCGGATGGGGAGGAATGTTCAAACGGCAGTACGGCGGCATGGCGCCGTTTTGGTTCTTGGTGGCGATCGCCGCTTCGGCTGCCATCGCCCTAAAGCCGTCCCCGCGCTATCGCTTTTCCCTCTTCGACTTCCTCGCGTTGACGACGTTCGCTGCGCTGGTGGCGGCGTCGGTCGCCTGCCTAGTGCGGTTGCGGCAGTAGCAAGTGTCGGCCTGCCGGATAGAATTCGGCAATGAGCACTCAACAGCCACAATGGTATGCTGTCCGCTGCGTCTTTAATTGGGGCGTCTCAAAAGACAATCCGCCGCGCATCACCTACGAAGAGCGAATTATCCTGGTGCTTGCCACTTCTCACCGTGAGGCGATCGAACGGGCTGAAAAGGAGGCAGCTGAGTACGCAGCTGCAAACAACTTCGCTCACGTGGATGAGTTTCTCGACTGCTACTGCACGTCCTCAAGCGAAACTCCCGGCGATCTCACTGAAATCTTCTCCCTTCTGCGAGACTGGGATTTGCCAGACGCGGAATATGTTAACGAATTCTTCGACACAGGCTGGGAGAATCGACAGGAGCCGATTGAATAATCCAACGGCGTTCGACTTTCTCGCGATGACGACGTGCGCCGCGCTGCTGGCGGCGTCGGTCGCCTGGCTGATGCGGCTGCGGCCGTAAAGCTTGACTTGGCCCCGCGCCGCTCGAGGCCGCATGCCTCGGCCGAATTTTCTTACGAAGTCGCGACTAGAAACTAGACCACCTCCCATGGTAGACAGAGTGCATATACATGCGTTTATATCAGCCGCCGAAGGAGCGCCCGACAAGCCGTCTGGCGCCGTCCCTTAACTAGCCCGCAGCGTAAGCAAGGGAAACTGAGTCATCCCTCGCTGACGCGTCGGGTTTTTACAGTCAGCATGCGATGTTGCCCGCCAACTCAAGAACCTGCCCGATGATCGAAACTCCGCCAACACGCGCTCTCCATCCGGCCGCTCGCCTCGGCCGCGGCACAACCCTCGTCCCCGCGAAAAGCCCCTGTCTCCGCGACATAATTGCCCGCTGCCGATTCGCCGTAACTCACAAGCCCGTAGCCACTTGCGAGACCCGCCCGGCTCCCCAATTATGTCGCCAACAATGAGTTTTTACGGGCATCCCACCTCCGACCTCTCCCCTCCCCCCGACGCGTCACCTGTCCGAGAACTCCCCCACTAACGCCAATCGCCCGACAGCGTGAACGCGGCCCAGTAGTAGGGCGACGAGGCGGCCG
>CAYSFP010000055.1:0-32945 GCA_964430075.1 uncultured Planctomycetaceae bacterium
CCCTTACCGCTGCTATCAAACCGCCGCATAAAATACAAAGTGCGACTTGCACCCACGGGAAGCTGAAACTGACGCCCGCAGGGCATCCGGGGCGCAAAAGAAAACGGGGGCTGGGTTCCCGCAGGAAACCAGCCCCCGTCGATGCTTGCAGTCTTTGGCGAGGAACTCCGTTCCGCGCGCGTTATCGAGTGCAAATCAGCCGCCGCAGCCGCAGGCCGGCGCCGCAGCTCCGCAGCCGCTGACGGCGCCGCAGTCACAACCGCTGGCCGCCTCGCAGCCGCAGGCGCTCGGAGCGCCGCCGCAGCCACCGCCGCAGCCGACCGTGACCGGCACTTGCACTTCGCTGGCGACCATCTTGCACACCTTTACCTCGACCTGCTTCTCGACCTGCGTCGGCACGCACACCGTGTAGGTCTGGGTCTTTTCCTCGGGCACGCACTCGTAACGGCAGACCGTATAGGTGCGGGTCCGCTCTTCGGGCACGCAGACGGTATGCTGCACTTCGCGGGTCGCCTCTTCGGGAACCATGCGGCAAACCTGGTACTGGCGGGTGCGGGTCTCGGTGCGGCACTTCTGCACCGTCACCGTGCGCGACCGCTGTTCTGGAACCATGCGACAGACCTTGACGGTCTTGGTGCGCGGCTCAGGACGGCACAAGTTGACCGTGTAGGTCTGGGTGCGGGTCTCATTCACCATCTTGCACACTTTGACCGTGCGCTCCTGCGTTTCGGTCCGGCACTTCGTCACGTTCACCGTGCGCGTGCGCGTCTCGGGATGGCATACCGTGACCGTGTAGGCGTACGGCACCTCTTCGGTAACGGTCTGGTAAGTCGTGCAGGGGACTTCGCGGGTTTCGCAGCCGCCGACCCACACGCGATTGCACACCGTCCGCGTCGCGGCCGGCGCACAACCGCAGTCGGCGCATCCGCCGCCGCCGCAGGCATCGCAGCCGCAGCCGCCTGAGCAGCCGCCGCCGCAAGGAACTTCCACCATCTGGGTTTCCCAGTGGCCCGTGTTCACCGTGACGGTTCGCATCGTCGTCACGGGCACGCGCCGACAAACCGTCCGCGAGCCTTGACGCTCTTCGGTCGTCGGCACCATGACCGTGTAGGTCTGCTCAACGGGCTCAGTGTAGGGCACCTGCACGTTGTAGCTGACCACCCGGTCCTCGTACGTGGGCACGCACACCGTGTAGTTGCGGGTCCGCTCCTCGGTGTAGGGGACCATTACGGTGTACTCAACCGTTCTGTCCTCATACGTGGGGACCATGACCGTATAGGTCTGCTCGAGCGGTTCGGTGTACGGGACCTGCACCGTGTACTCGGCGGCCCGTGTTTCGTAGACCGGCTTCATGACCGTGTAGGTCTCGGTCCGCGTCTGCGTCGTCGGCACCATGACCGTGTAGGTCGCGGTCCTCTCTTCGGTCACCGGCACGCGGTTGTAAACGGTGTACGTGCGGGTGCGCTCTTCTTGCGTGTATTCGGTGGCCGTGACGGTCCGCAATTCCGTCACGTAGGTGGGGGTCATCACGGTCTTGGTGACCATCGTTGTGCCGCAGCCCGCGACGCCGCAGCCGGTCGAAGCGGCATAGGAACCGCATCCCGAATCGCAGCCACAGCCGGACTCACAGGCAGGCGCACAGCTCGACGCGCAAGCTGGCGCACAACAGGAACTCTTGCGGTACATGCCCGCCGCAGCGGGCTCCGCAAGGCTGACGGCCAGCAGGGCAACTGCAGGCGCCAGGCTTGTCAGCCTTCTCAACATCAGTGCATCCTCCAACCAAAAGATTCGAACGAACGTAGGCAATTTGCGGCGTCTACCACGACTTCGCCGCAAGTAACGCTTGCAAAAAATGGGGGATTTGCAGGGTTCTCACGATTCTAGTTTCTAGTGAGGCCCCCGCAACAAAATTCGCTGTTTTCACCGAGAAAAAACGATGTTCGCCTCAAAGCGCCGTGGCGATCCCGAACCGCGGCGCTGGGTGTTTTCCGCGGAGTTTTGCGGGAATGCCAGGATAATCCTTACTGATTTCGTGAATAGGGGCTTTCGCGAAAAATTTGCGGATCGGGCGGTTTGGGAGGCGCATGCCGAACTTACAGCGCCTGCGCGGAAGTCGAGCGCTGCCGTGATGACGGCGGCATTCACTCGCTCGGGCGGGGGGCGGTCACGGGCCGAAGTAGTCGTAGCCCGAGGCACTGGAATCGTCGGACGACCGCTCGTTGGCTTGGAAGACGGCCCAGGCGCGCCAACAGACGAGAGCGACGAGCGAAACGCAAATCACGCTGCGCAGCGTCGCCTGAGCTACGACGCGGAAGCGTCCGATGAAGGGCAGCCAACCGACGGCGAGCACCAGCGCGGCGCCGAGCGTTGCCGCGTGCCACGGCGCCAACTCGGAGAAGACCACAGCCAACGACAGCAACCCCGCAGCCAAAACTAAAACGGGCCCACGAGAGCATTCGGGCCCTGCGTCGGCGCCCAAGATCCATGCCGCAACCGCGCTGCCGCCGAGCGTGGCTGCGAGAACGCCGAAGATTTGGCCGTAGACAAGCGATCCCGTCAGCGCTGCCGCAACTGCCGAGCCGGACACGACCATGATCGCCAACAAGCTCCGCGTGCGCGGCAAACGAGAGCCCTCGGCCGCCCGCCAGAGCCACCAGGAAACCCCGAGCGCCGCCGTGATGCTTCCCAGCACGACGGCGGCGTCGGCGGGGCTGAGGGCATCGTCGGCGAACCCCGCTTCGCGAAGCTGTTGAACGGCCCGGTACTTTTTCCACAACAGGAGCAGCGGCGCGGCGACGGACAAGGGCGCCGCCGCGACAATCTCGAGCCAGCGGCGCTTCGCGGCGAAAGCGATCAGCGCCGGCGTCGTCGCGGCGAGCGCCATCAGCGGCAACCACTCGTGCGACTGACTCGCGCGGACGAGGTGCTCCGCCGCCGCTTTCCAGCCGTTCTTGTTGACGTCCAGGGCATACACGCCGGCGGCGAAACCGGCGACCACGCCTGCAGGCCATGCTGCTCCGCCGCGCCGCACCCCTCGCTGCACAGCGGCAAAGACGATCGCCGCAGTCGTCAGCGGCACAAGCGCGCCAAGCGCCAGTTCGATCGGCTGGATCATGGCGAGAGCGCCTCGGTGACGCCGCGGCGCCCCTACTGGCGGACCCCCTCGAAGCTGATCGTGATCGCCACCTCGTCGCCGACGGCGGGGATGTTATTGGTCATCCCAAAGTCGCTGCGCAGAAGCTTCACGTCGCACAGGAACCCCGTGCGGAAGTCGCCGCCTCGGGGACCGCTGCCTTCGCCCAACTTGACGAGGTTCAGCTCGATCTCCTTTTCGACGCCGTGCATCGTCATCTTGCCGGTGAGCACGTAAACGAGCTTGTCGCCGTCCTGCTTCGCGGCGACCTTGGTGCTCTCGAACGTGATCAGGGGAAACTCGCCCGTGTTGAGGAAGTCCGCGCTCTTCAGGTGGTTGTCGCGATTGGCATTGCCGGTGTCGATGCTGGAGGCGTCGATCGTGAACTTGAACTGGCTGGCGGCGGGGTCGGCCGCGTCCAGCGTGTAGGTTCCCGCGGCTTTGTTGAATCGGCCATAGGTATAGCTCAGCCCCATGTGGCTGATGCCGAAAATGATCGAGGTGTGAGACTCGTCGAGTTTGAAGTCGTCGTCGGCGGCCGAGCGATTCTGGGTGAGCGTGGCGGCAAGAACGGCGGCGAGCGTCAGGCGAAGCAACATGGAATGCTCCTGCGGTGCGGGTCGAGGAAGGCATGCGCCAGCGGCGCACGAGAGACAGAAGCCGGCATTTTAAGCGCCGCGCCGGTCTCTGGACAATGCAGTTGAACCCCGCCGATCGCGCACGGGTCCGCCCGAACGGGAGTTCTAAATCTCCGTGGCGTGCGGTAGGATAGTTCGGCGTGGCCCCCAGAGGGGCTGGTTGTCGAGGCTCGTGTCTTAACGAAACGGCTTTCGTGCCATGGAACCTGCCGTGTTGCTCGCCCTGACGTCCCAAGAGGTTATGCTCATCGCCGTCATCGGCGTGGGCGTCATTTTCTTCCTGGTGATGGCCGCGGTGTTTCTCAATTTCGGCGGCCTGTGGATCCGGGCGTACACGTCCAACGCGCACGTGAGCTTCTTCGAGCTCATCGGAATGAAGCTCCGGCAGGTCAACGCCGGCATCATCGTCGACGCCAAGGTGATGGCCATGCAGGCGGGCGTGGGCACCGATCCTCACACGGGGATCACGACGCAACGCCTCGAAGCCCACTATCTGGCCGGCGGCGACGTACCGCGCGTGATCAACGCGATCATCGCCGCCCAGCGGGCCGACATCGATCTGGACTTCGACCGCGCCGCGGCGATCGACCTGGCGGGGCGCGACGTGCTGGACGCGGTGCGGACCAGCGTCTATCCCAAGGTGATCGACTGCCCCGATCCCGAGAAGTCGGGCCGGGCCACGCTCAGCGCGGTTGCTCGCAACGGCGTCGAGCTGAAGATTCGCGCGCGGGTCACGGTGCGGACCAACCTGGCGCAGTTAATCGGCGGCGCCACCGAAGATACGATCATCGCCCGCGTCGGCGAAGGCATCATCACTTCGATTGGATCGGCGGAAGACCATCTCGCCGTGATGGAGAACCCTGACCGCATCTCGAAGGCGGTGCTGCAGCGCGGACTGGACGCGCACACGGCGTTCGAAATCGTTTCGATCGACATTGCCGACATCGACGTGGGGGAGAACATCGGCGCCCGGTTGCAGGCGGACCAGGCCGAGGCCGATACGCGCAAGGCGCAAGCACTGGCCGAGCAGCGCCGCGCCAATGCCATCGCGCTGGAGCAGGAGATGAAGGCGAAGGTCGCCGAAAACCGCGCGGCCGTGTTGCTCTCGCAGGCCGAGGTGCCGCGCGCCATGGCTGATGCGTTCCGGCAGGGCACGCTGGAAACGGCCGGCCGCAACGGCGCTTAAGTCGTGGAGCGCTTCAGCCGACCTCGACTCGCGGCGATCGTCGGCGCGCCGTTAGCCGTCGCTCAGCGCGTGCTGAAAACAAAGCTCGATCGTGTCGGGCATTTCGTCGTAGGGCGGGTCGACGAGTTCCCAGCGCTGGTTCTCGTAGCGAAGGGTGTACACGTGCGTTTCGACCGTGGAAACGGCCTCGGCCAATTCGGCGTCGTTGCTGATCGGTTGGGTCTTTTTGCGGCCAGCCGGAGTCTTCGGCGTTACGGCGTCCGAGTCCAATGTGATCGCCGTCTCGATCGTGACCTCGGCCGTGTAAGGGGCGCCATTCGCTTCGGGATCGAGCAATCGATACGTGCACCGGCGCTCGGAGATCACTCCGGACTGGGCCGCGGCCCGTGCCTGCTCCAGTGCGAACTCCAAGCGGCGCATGACGTGTTTAAGATGCTCTTCGGGCGTATTGGCCTCGGCCACGGGGGAGGCCGTCGGCAGGGGAACCGCCTGGTCGCAACCGCCGAGCAAGACCATGCCAACGATGGCGGTCCACGCACTGGCAGACCGCGCTACGAAACTTGAAGACCGTGCGTCCATTGCCTTTCTCTCGCACGCGACCCAGGCCGTCGGGCTCCCCGGCCATGCGGGGGGGCTGATGCCAGAATCGCGCTCTTTGCCAATGAGAATCGTAGGGAAGTTGATCTATCGACCGCCGAAGGGATCCTCTTCCAGCGTGCCGCCCGACGTGCCGTCGTCCGTCGCCGACTCTTCGGTCGGAGCTTCCGTCTCCTCGTCGTCAGCCGCGGAGTCGTCCGCCACAGGGGCAAACGGATCGCCGCCATCGTCGGAGCCGAATGGGTCGCTGAACGGATCGCCTGCATCCCCGGCCGCCGGTTCATCCGTCGCCGCAGGCGGCCGTTCGGCCGTTGGAGGCTCGGACAACGGGTCATCGCCGCCGAAACTGAACGGATCGTCGGCAGGCAGATTAAAGGGATCATCGGCGTCGAAGCCTGCATCGTCCTCATCCGCCCTTGGCGCTTGACCATCGGCGGCCGGGGCGTCGCCGGGGCCGAAGTCGAAGGCTTCGGCCGGCGGCGCTGTGGCGGCTTCATCGCTTTCGCCCATACCGGGCAGCGTGGTGGGCAGCGACGGCATCATGTCGGAGAGGGCGTGGCCAAAGATCCGGCCTAGCACGTTGCCCTCTTCGCCATGTTGCCCTTCCGCCGCCGTCGATTCGGCAGGCGCCGTCGCATCCGCCGCAGGATCGCCCAGCGAGAAGGGATCATCAGCGTCGTCGCCGGCCGGGGGCGGATTGCCGAACGGCTCTTCGGCGCCAGCGGTGGGATCATCGGCGGGAACATTGCCAAAGGGATCGTCGGCCGCAGGAAACGCGGGTTCGTCGGCGACGGCGGGTTCCGACGCCGGAACGTCGAACGCCGATCCGGCGTCCACGTCTGCCGGCGGCTCGTCACCGAAGCCGGCGCCGAAGGGATCGACGGCGTCGGCTTCAACAGCGGGGAGAGCCGGGGCCTCAGTAAGTTCTGGCTGCGGCGTGGCGGCTGCCTCGGGGGGGGCGACCGACGAACTGCCGCCGCCGGCCAACGAGCCGAGATCCAGGGGCGTCTCCTGGCGCAGCACTTCGGTTTCTTGGCGCCGCTGCTCTTGATAGCGGGCCTGGGCCAGCGACGCCTGATCCTCGGAGTGCAGCAGGCGGGCCTGCCGGCGATATTGCTCGAGCATCTGCCGGTTGCGACCCTGAATGCGGGTCAGAGCCTGGCCGATGGAGCCGGAGGCGCCGGGATCGCGTGCCTCGAACATCGCGCCCAATTGCATGTCTTGCTGGGCTTCGTATTGCCGACCGGCGCGCAGGCGGGCCATCGCACGGAAATAGAACACGCGCGGATCCTGCGAGCCGGCATTGATCACTTGCGTGAAGTACGCGTCGGCCTGAGAGGTGCGATTGGCAAAATAGGCGTGAATGCCGCGTCCGTACACCGCCGTCATGTCCGGTCCCGACTGACCAAGGGAGGGCTCGGCCCCCAGGACCAACGCCGAGACAAGAGCGCCGGCCACGAGCGCCGCACGAAGCGGAAGACAACGACCCTGGGACGAGCGTTTCATAGCGACTTGACTCCCATCTGCGGCGGCATGTGCGCAGCCGGAGGAAAAACGTTTAGTTCTATCGATGTTACTCAATCAATTGCCGCATGACCAATGACGCGGTTCCCCTGGCGCGTGGAGGGGGTTAATCCGAGAATGAATCACGTCGTCGACGAAGAAAAACTCATTTTTGGCGACATTATTCCCGACGCCGGACGGCGTTGCAAATGGCTGCGTGCAAAGGAGATACGGCGAGTCGACGGGGCTGCCTGGTTCGCGTATTCGTGGGAGGCATCGTCAAAGGTTTCTCGATCGCAGGGCCTCGATTTTCTGCATCGTCGTGCGCAAATCGTCATGCTCGATTTGGGGCGTTTCCTCAATGGAGATGCCGCGCGCTTCGGCGAGCTTCCAGGCCTCGAGGGCCCCTTTCTCGTCGCCGACTCCCAAGAGCGCCTCGGCGAGGTGGAAGTACTTGCTTGCCGTCACGTCCATCTTCACGGCCAGCCGGAGGTCCTTGACGGCCTCGTTGAACTCGCCGCGATGAATGTAGACAAGCGCGCGCGTGTCGAGGATGTCCGAAATCGGGCCGATAATCTTGATCGCGTCGTTCACCGAGGTCAGGGCAAGGTCCAGCTCCCGCTTGTTCATCGCAAGCAAGAACGCCAGGTTGTTGAGCGCCGTGGCTCGTACGAGCGAGGGAACATCATCTCGGGCCAGCAGAGACTTGTAGGCCGCGATGGCGTCGTCAAATTTCTGCTGAGCTTCAAAGGCCTCCGCCTGCAGAACCATGCGGGAGGCCGAATCGGGATCGTCGCGCCGGCCGCGATCGATCAACTGGCTCAACGCGTCGTCCAGCTTCTGCGGGTCTTCATTGCGTCGCTTGCGCAGCATCTCCAGCGCGGCCGTCAGGACGGCATCCATATGAGTCGGAAAGAGCTGCTGGAGCATGCTGAGGCCCCGATCCAAGTCGCCGTACAGTGCCGTAAACAGGGCAAGATCCATTTCGTGACCTGGGACGCGGCGCACGTATTCTGTCATCGACTTCAGAGCGAACTCGGTGTCGCCCACCTCGCGGGCGAGCAACGAGAGCGACCGTACGATCTCGAGCTGTTGCTGACTTAGAACCCGCAAATCGGGCATGATGCTTTCCAGCAACTTCCGCACCGCCTCCTTGTCGTCCATCGCGGCGGCTAACTGAATGCGGAGCTGCGGGATGACATTTCGGCCCTTGGGAACCGAGTCGAGCCGGCCGATCCACTGCTCGGCCGCCGCGGCCTCCTTGCGTTCGATCAGCATTTCGATGAGCGCCACGCGGAGCGGGAGGTCTTGGGGATGGCGTCCCACGGCGTCGCGCATGTGGCTTTCGCATGCCGTCCACTCGCCGATGTCGAACAGGGCCCTGCCCAAGATTCGTTCGTAGTTGGGCTGAAGCCCGTATTTTTCTTTCATCTGCCGCAGCACGGCGATAATCCGTTCGCTGGATGCGGGGTCGCGGCGGCGCGTCAGAACGTCGACGAGCAACTGCTCGCCATCGAGCGTCGCCTGATTGCTCGACACGGCGCGGGCGAGCAATCGTTCGGCCTTCAGCGAGTCCTGGTAGCTGCCGCTGAGCGATAGCGATTGCGCGGCTTGCCGGCGCGCCCAGGCGGCGACGGGGTTGGTCGCCTCGACCTTGCCTTCGTTGACGGCGCGCAAGATGCGATTGAGGTACGGCGCCGCTTCGTCGCGGCGTTCGGGACTCTGCTCGCCCCAGGCCAGGTAAAACTCGGCCAGGCGCTGGCAAACGGACAGATTGTCCACCTGGTCGCGATAGGCGGAGAGAAAGATCGCCTCGGCCTGCGGAAACCGGCTAAACAGGCGGTTTTGCTGTGCCGTGAGCAGCGTCAGATACTCCTCGTCCAGCGCGAGCTGCGCTTCGCGGATCGTCGCTTCCACCTTATCGCCCTGCCCGCGCCGCATGTAAAAATCGAGGAGCGGGGACCACAGGTCGGGGTCATAGGGATTGATGGCCACGGCCGCACGATAGGCCGCCTCGGCCGCGGCAAACTCTTCCGCCTGAAATGCGACTTGTGCAAACCAAATCTGCGTGGCTGCGTCGTTCGGTCGCATGTTGGCCAGTTTCTTGGCTTCGCGGAACGCCGCTTTGGTTTCGCCCACGTTACGCAGCACGTTGGCGGCGACCCGATCCAGGAGCGGCGCCCAGGCGCTCTCGGGAATGGTCTTCATCCTCTCCCAAGCCTCGGCATACCGGCGCAGCTCGTTGAGCAGCCGAACCTGCAGGTTCAACGCGTTAACATTCGTTGGCCCGTTCTTCAGCGCCAAGTCGAAGGCAGCAAGCGCCTGGTTGGCATCCTGCTCCAGCACCATCCACAACTGGCCGCTGAGGACGTACAGGTCGGCCCACGTGTTCCGCCGCCGGATGGCATCGTTGAGCATCGTCCGTGCCTTGCGGAATTCGTCCTTGGTGATCGCGCCGGTGGCGTAGTTCACCATCATGCGCTTGACTTCCGTGAGCACGTAGTCGGGCGCTGCCTTGTCTTTGACAATTTCCAGGATGCCCTCTTGGGCCGCGCGCATCGCCGCGTCGTCGGCTTGCTTGCGGGCCAACTCGAACAGGGCGACCCGGTACAGCAGCGACGTCGGCGCCAATTTGATCGCTTCCTTCAGGCTCAGCTCGGCGTCAGCCAATTGGCCGAGCTGCTCGAATTTGGCGGCCACATTGGCCCAGACTTCGGCCTGCAGCGATTCGTCCCAGTCGTCCATTTCTTCAGTCGCTGCGCGAAGCTGATTGGGCAGTTGCTCGTCCTGCAGGGCGAAGAGGCAGTCGATCCGCAACAGCCGGAACGGCAGCGACTCGGCGACGCCCCGCTTCTTGTTCATCTCGATGATCGCGTCGAGCAGTTCCAGCGCTTTGGCGGGGCCGCTATCGGGCTCGAGCATCAGCACGCGCGGCGCGGCCAACTGGACGGTCGGATCGTCGCGCTGCGTTTGGTAGGCTTTGGTGACCGCTTGCCGCGCCGCCGCGAACAGTTTGCGCTGCTCCGCGAGGTCCGTCACAGCCTGGGCCCGCGTGACGTACATCTGGGCCTTGAGCAGATCGATGCGGGACGAGATCCATGCGGCGCCCGCGCCGCGCATCTCGGCCTGGCTGCGAACGAAATTCTCTATGTCTTGTTCGATGCTCGCCCAATTCTGCTCAGCCGGAGGCAGGGCGAGCATATTCTTGACGATGGCGTCAAACTGCAGTGCCGTACCGTCGTCGTTTTGCTGACCGAGGAGCCGCTCCGCTTCGGATCTCCCGACGCGTGCGAGCGGCAGGCTCGGATTGCGTTCGAGCGCCCATTTGTAGGCCTCGAGCGCGAGGTCGTATTGTCCCAGCCGCACGTGGCAGGCGCCCTGACTTGCCGAGGCGAGCGCCTGCAAGTTCGCCGACCCGACCAAACGATGCTTGACGTCGTTTAACATCTGCGCGGCTTGGAGCCAGTTTTGGCGGTAGAGCTGGATTCGCGCCGCATAGTAGTCGGCCAGCGCCTGCACTCGGAGATTGGGAAGCCCGCGCAACGCCTTGATCTCGCGCTCCACCGCGGCGATATCGTCGCGGGCGAGAAGGATGTCCATCTTTTGGCTCTCCAACTCGATCGCGACCGGCATTCCGTCGAAGTTGACTTCCCGGGCGATGTTGAACTTCCTCAGGCCCTCCTCGATCACGGCCATGGCGTCGTCGTACTTTTGCCGATAGATGGCGATGCGTGCGACGCTATCGTAGAAGCGGACGTCATTGGGGTATTTGGCGCGCCCTTGAGCAAAAAACTCGGCCGCGGCATCGAGGCGCACCTCGGCCTGCTGTTTGAGCTCTTCGGCTTTCTTCTTGAGAAGTTCCTCCCGCTGGGCGTCCGTGAGGCCTTCGAGCTCGCTGCCGTCAACCTCCGGAGCCGACGCCTGCGCGATCAGCTCTTGGTAGTCATTGATCGCCTCGGCGCCTTTGGCTTGTAGCACGCTGGCGTCGTCGGGAGCGATTTCGTAGGCCTTGTCCAACGATGCGCGGGCCTCGTCCGGACGTTCCATGATCAAATTGAGTTGATACTGAAACAGGTAGGCTTCGAGCGAGTCCGGATTCGCGGCGGCCATCTGGTCGTTGACCCGCAAGGCCAATTCTTTCTTGCCCGACCGGTTGAGATACTGAGCGAGCAGCGCGTAGACGCGAGCCTGGTCGGCTCCCAGAGCTTTCTCGGCGTCGAAAGCCTCCGCGTTCTGGTCGTATCCGATGACCTTGTATGCGAATTGCGCGGCTTCGGCGTCTCGCTGCAAGAAGAAGTAACATTGCACCTTCAGGGCATACAACTCGGCATTGGCCGCATCGGCCCTCTCGAGCTCATCGATCGCCTTGAGCGCGCGATCGAGAAAGCCGTAATTCATGTGCAGTTGAACGAGATCGCGGCGCAGTTGCAGCAGCCCCTTACGAATTTCCTCGGCCTCTTCCTTCGTGTCGAAGTCGTCTTCGTCAAAGGGTTGCTGCACGGCGGCGATGATGGCGAAGTACGCTTCACTTCGCTCCTGCATCTCGATGCCCGTCTGCTGAGAGAGCTTGACCGCAACTTGCCCGAGCTTGAGGCGTGCCGCGATTTCGTCGTCGCGCAGTTTCACGTACTGGCTGAGGCTTTCGAACGCTTCGGAGAGATTGCCTTGCTCTTCGGCTCGCTCCGCCTCGGCGAGCAGTCGCGTGGCGTTACGGTCGACCTGGAACCACCAGAGACCGTAGGCTGCGGGCGCCGCCACGACCATGGCGATGACCAGCGTGGCGAGGAGGCGATAGTTCACTCGATAACGTTGCATGGGAGCGTCCGCTCAATGGAAGTTCGGGTGAGTGGCGGTCGAAGTAACCCGGTTGAGAAGTTGACCGACCCTCGTACGGCTGCGTCGCCGCGCGCCTGCCGTCCAGCAGGGGCCCGGTGAGAGAAACCAACTCAGGCGTACGCTTAGGCGGCGGCTAAGTACGGCGCTGCTCGGGCTCACAAGGTAAAGTTCATCCTATCCCGGCGGTCGTGGGTGTCAACGATGCCGCAGCCGGCATAACCTGCATAGGCAGCGAGACTTGCGCACAGTGAACGGTGCGCGATGGGGCAACTCGCGCGACCGTGGCGGACCACGCTCCGGCGGGCTGCGGAATCCAGCCTACGGCCGTGAGACCGAGCAGGCGATTCGCGCGGCCGGGGCTTATGGAATCTCGATTTGCAGCGGCCGGCTGCGCAGCGGCTGGGGGCCAATTGTGCGGGCCTGGAGGATCACCGGGCCTGACCCCAGTTTGTCGCTGGGGATTTGAAAGCTCCGCTGCGAGGAGGGGCCGCGCCCCACCTCGCGGCCGTTGTGGTAGATCACCACGGGGGCCTCGACGGTGGTGGTCACCGCGAGCGCGACCGGCCCGCCCGGCCGCGTCGCCCCGCCGGCTGCGAGCGAGACGGCATCGACGCCATTGGCCACCGTCACGTCTCGCGTCCACCGCCCTTGGGTTTCCACGGCCGAGCCATCGATCGCTACGACGCGCAGCTCGTGGTAGCCGTCGTTCAGTTTCGTCGTGTCGAGCGTGAGCTTCTCTCCGGACTTGCAGGTTGCGGTGCGAACGCCGTTGACGAAGAGCTCGAATTGCTTAATTGCCGTCCCAGGGGCCGTTTGCGCCGAAGGCGTAAGTTCAACCGTGCCGACGAGCCGGGCCGCGGCGGGGATGCCCTCGACGGCGACTTGGGGAATTCGCGCCCAGGGTTGGCATAACGGGTCGCCCAACAACAGCAACTGAAAGGGGGCCTGTACGGAGAGGTAGAACGCCTCCGCCATTGAGGCGCCCCGCGCGTAGTGCACGTGCAGCGCAGCAGTGGGGAACTTGTGCGGGATGGAGAACGGCTCGATCACCGTGCCGGACGCACCGGCGGCGCCGAGGCGGAGGTAGTCGCTGATGCGCGTTTGTGGCCTGGGGTTCGGGACGGGCTGAAAGTAGGCGCCGGAACTGGTCAGATTGTCGACCAGGGCGCCGGGAGCGAGCTTGGCCCCCGAGGCGCCCAGCGGCACTTGCGGCGACCCCGTGGTGAGCCCCGCGATGGTCTGACCGCTCGGCGGAACGACGCCGCTTGCGATCTCGGCTTGCATGCCGAGGGCCCGCAGTTCGCTCACGGCGCGGGCAAAGCTTGCCTGCCGGACGGTCGTGCGGACGTCCTTGTTGTTCATGTAAAAGAACGTGCCAGGCGGTCGCAGGCCGTCGGCCGCGGCGGCGCGCTTAAGATAGGCGACGATCTCGTCGGCCGTGTTGCCTTCAGGCTTCGAGCAGCCCAACTGCACCGAGAGCAGGTATCGCCGCCCGCCGCTTTGGACGCGGACGCCGCCGGGATTCCAATGGGCGCGAGCGTGAAAGGGGCGCGTGTTGGACGGACCTTCGAGCGGTCCGGCGTAGAAATTCGTTTCCAGCTCGACGAGCTTGGGCGAGCTGCTTTCCACGTATTCGTAGAGGTACGTTGCCCCCGTGAGCGACGCCATCGGGCGGTGCGGTTTAGGAAACGGCACGTCGGGAAACATGGCCGCGAAATCGATTTGCCAGGGATACTGGCAACTGTAAATGATCGCGCTGATCTGGTCCTCGAGGCCCCGTTTTTTGATCTCCGCGAGAACGGGGCGAAGAATTTTCTCTCGGAAGTCGGCGCCGGCCATGCGGTTGGCGTTGGGCGGTGCGGGAATGTAGCAGACGTTCGCAGGCGGAATCTTCCGCAAGGCGATGTAGTGGTTGGCCACCTGTTTGCTCGCCGGTCCATTCGGGTTGACGACGAGGAAGATGTTCTCGGGGCCGAGCCCGGCCATCGCGGGTCGGGCGGCGAGGGCGGCGGCCAGGGCGAGCGTCGCGACGAGTGGGCGGCTGCGCATGGGGCGTTCTTTCCACGAAGCATGTCCCGAGGGGGTCCCTTCGCTTTGTATCGGGAAGTGCGGCTGCGGGCAAATGAGAACGCGGCGCGGCGGCCCGGGGCGAGGCGTCATAGATGATCACGAGACGATGGGCAGGAGCGCTCTGGAGGGGGCGGCGCACGCGCGATGGGTTTTTCCCGCACCATTTGTCATTTTGCCGCCGCGAGGCGGACGCCGAGGGCCACGAACAGGGCGCCGGCGGCGCGGTTGAGCCAGGCGGCGGCGCTGGTGCTGGTGCGGAGTCGGTCACCCAGGATCGCCCCGAACCAGGCGAGACACAGGCACCACAGGGTTCCCGTCGTGACGAAGCTGAGGCCCAGGGCGATAAATGCGGCGGGTTTGGACGGCGCCTCCGTGGCGATGAACTGCGGCAGGAAGGCGATGAAGAACAGCGCGACCTTGGGGTTGAGGATGTTCGTGAGCATGCCCTGCCGGAAGATCGCCAGGAAGGTCGCGGGTGAGAACTCGGCGGGGGCCGCGGCGGCGGTTTGGCGGGAAAGCAGCATGCGGGCGCCGAGATAGATGAGATAAATGGCGCCGGCGAGTTTGACCGCCGTGAAGGCCATCGCCGAGGCGGCCAACAACGCGGACAGGCCGAGCGCCGCGGCGAAGGTGTGCACCAGGCAGCCGGCCGAGATGCCGAGGGCGGACGCGACGCCCGCGGCGCGGCCCTGGGCGATCGTGCGGCCCAGGATGTAGAGCGTGTCGGGCCCGGGCGTGAGATTCAGGAGAATGCAACTCGCCAGGAAGACGCCGAAGTGGTGGATGCCGAGCATGGGTTGGCGTGATGCGATGTGAGAGGTCCCGCGTCGCGGCGGCGTTGCGGGGATCGGACATTGTATGGCATGAGCAGGCGGCCGATTCAATGGTTCGCGCGCGTGGAGATCAGCAGCACGGCGACGGCCTGGGGCATGCGCTCAATAGGATCGCTGGGGAAGAGGCGATGCGACTTGGGCCGCGCTGGCCTTATGTGGCAGGAGGGAGTGCGAGTTCGCGGGGCGGGGACGCCCCGGCTCGCGCCGGAGGGGGAGGGGCGTCAGCGCTCGCCCGTTTTGCGTCGGCGTGCGGCTGCGGTGCAGAGGCCGATGCCGAGGCCGGCGCAGCAGGCGGCGCCGATCAGTGAGTTAGCGCTGGTCGTGAGCTCGGCGGCGTTGCGGTCGGCCGTTTCGATGAGCCGCTGTTTGATCTCCGAGTCGTTCTCGAAGTCGGAGCGGCCGGCGCGGGCCTCGGCGGCGACGCTCGCCGCTTCGGCCGCTTCGTTCCGCTGAGCAATGCCCCATACCGCGAGAGCGACGGCGACGGCGATGAAGAGTGCGCCGGCAAGCAACGACTTGTTCATGACGGACGACTTTCCGCTCGAGGCCAGAGGCAACGCCCGGGAGAGATCCGGGTTGATTATATCCCGGTCGGGCAGCGGCGGCCCCATGCGTCGGATCGTGGGCGGCTTTTCGCCGTCTCTGGCGAAATACGCTGGCAGGAAGTCGCGAAACGATCACAATGACTACGTGGCCCCACGGCAATGGGCGACGGCGCCTTCAGGACAACACGGAAAGGAGCGGTGCACGATGCCTCGGCAGAGCAAACGGGAGGCTGGAAAGACGCGCGGGGACAGCACTGGCGCCGCGCCGATGATCGCCGACGTGGAGGAGGTTCCCGAGAAGCTGCGCGAAATCTGCCTGGAGCTCGTGGCCCTGACCGACGAGTTCTGCAACGAGCGGCTCAACGAGGAGTACCAGGCGCTCTGCCGGAAGGTGGCGCTGGTCCTCTGCCACGGCGGGATGCCGGTGGACCGCGGCAAGCGCGCCGGTTGGGCCAGCGGCATCGTCGATGCGGTGGGGTGGGTGAACTTTCTGGGCGATCCCAGTCAGGACCCGCACGTGCGCTCGGAGGAGATGGCCGCGTGGTTCGGCGTGTCGACCTCGACGATGCAGAGCCGATCGCGGGAGATTCGCGCGGCGCTCGACCTGATGCCGCTTGATCCGCGCCTGACGCGGCCGAGCCGGATGGATGACAACCCTCTGGCCTGGATGATTGAAATCGGCGGGTTGGTCGCGGACATCCGCGATGCGCCGCGCGAGTTTCAGGAAGCGGCCCCCAAGGCGGGGCTGATCCCATATGTTCCGGGGGATCGCGGCGACGCGGAGGAGGAGGCGTACGACGTGAAGCACGTTCGCATTCCGGCGGCGTCCAAGCGGGCGGTTCCGGAGCGCGCGAAGAAGTCGCCCGAAGGCGCGGGCGCCGCAACGGCGGGCTATCAACTGAAGATCAAGCTGGATCACAGCGCCCCGCCGATCTGGCGGCGGCTGCGCGTGCCGGACTGCACGCTGGATGTGCTGCACGAGTGGATTCAAGCGGCGATGGGCTGGACGAACAGCCACATGCACGAGTTTTCCGTGGGCCAGGAGCGGTTCGTGATGGAGGGGATGGACGAGTTTGCGGAAATCGACGAGGCCGACAGCTATGAATCGGACGTGAGCCTCGGCGAGCTGGTGTCCGAGGGGCACAAAAAGCTGCGTTACACGTACGATTTCGGCGACGGCTGGGAGCACACGATCAAAGTGGAGAAGACGCTCGAGCTGGCTGGCGAGGAGGGGCGGCCGACGTGCCTGGCTGGAGAAGGGGCGTGCCCGCCGGAGGATATCGGCGGCGTGTGGGGCTACGCGGAGTTCCTCGACGCGATGAACGATCCGCAGCACGAGCGGTACGAGGAGCTCAAGGAATGGCGTCCCGACCCGTTCGATCCGGCCCATTTCGATCCCGCCGCAGTCAACAAGCTGCTGCAACGCTGAGGCGGCGCGACGCTTTTGGGGATGGCAGTTTCGGAGAAACTGCCCAACGGTTGGCAAATCTCTCCGAGACTTGCAGGTCGATGATTAAACACGCCATGGAGATCTCCTTTTCAATGCGACGCATTCCACGGCTTCCGGTCGGCGCCTTAGTTCTGTTCGCGGTCATCGGGAACGCCGCCCTTGCCGAGCCGACGGACCCGCGGGCCGATGCGCTGTCGGCCGACGCGTGGCGGCGGGAGCGGCGGCTGGTCGATATGCACATGCACATCGAGCCGCTGGCGGAACGGTACGCGCGGGCCGTGCGAATCATGGACGCGGCGGGGATCGGCGTGGGCGTCGAGCTGGGATCGGGGACCAGCGTACCGCGGGGCGACGAACCGTCGGCGCTGGAGCGCGCGATCGCCGTCTCGCGCGAGCACGCGGCGGGGCGGTTTGTGCACTACGCGATCCTCGACTATTCCGGGTGGGACGATCCCGATTGGAGTGCGCGGGCCGTCGCCCAGATCGACGAGGCCCACCGCCTGGGCGCCGCGGGGCTGAAGGAATTCAAGCGGCTCGGACTGGGGCTGCGCGACGGGCGCGGCGCGCTGATCAAGGTCGACGATCCGAAGCTCGATCCCGTCTGGCGGCGGTGCGGCGAGCTGGGGATGCCCGTGTCGATCCACGTGGGCGATCCGCAGGCGTTTTGGGAGCCGCGGGACGAAACCAACGAGCGGTGGGACGAGTTGCGCGATCATCCGAACTGGTGGTTCGGCGATCCCGAAAAGCATCCGCCGCGGATGGAGGTGGTCGAGGCGCTCCAGCGGCTCATCGGACGGCATCCGGAGACGACGTTCGTGGGCGTGCACTTCGGGAACAATCCCGAGGACGTCGACTGGGTCGATTCTCAGTTGGACGCGCACCCGAACATGATGATCGACGTCGCCGCGCGGATTCCCGAGATCGGCCGGGGCGATCCGGCGCGGCTGCGGGAGTTTTTCGTCAAGCACCAGGATCGCATCGTGTTCGGGACGGACTTTCAGGCATGGGAACGGCTCATCCTGGGCTCGGCGGGCGATGCGGAGCGACCGACGGACGTCGAGGCGGCGACGTTTTTTGACAAGATGCACCGCTTTTTTGCGACGGCGGACCGCGACTGGCCGCACATGACGCCGATCCAGGGCGCCTGGACGATCAGCAGCATCGATTTGCCGCCGGCGGTGCAGCGGAAGATCTACTTCGACAACGCGCGGCGATTGCTGGCGGCAAAGCTGCCGGCGCCGGTGCTGCGGGCCAAGCGGATCGAGGAGGACTTCGCGCCGACGGGCCGGGTCGACCACGCCGCGTGGGCGGGGGCCGAGCCGGTGCGGATCGAGTACGGGCTGCGGGACGCGGCGGCGCATCCGGAGTTGAGTACGGCGGTGCGGGCGTTGTGGAGCGACGCGTATTTGTACCTGGCGTTCGAGGCGCCGTACGAGCGGTTAACGATTGTCGCCAGTCCCGGTTCCGATGAGCGGATCGGATTGTGGGAAGACGATGTCGTTGAGTTGTTCGTTGCGCCGGATGCAGGCCAGGTGGATGACTACTTCGAGTTCGAGTGGGCGCCCAATGGCGAGACGCTGGACCTGAGCGTGACGCCCGAGGCGAAGGATTTCGCGTGGCATGGCGGCGGGGAGTCGGCTGTGGCGATTGATGAGGCGGCGAAGGTTTATCGCGTGGAGGTGCGGATTCCGCTGGCGTCGTTACGCGCTAAGCCGCAAGCGGCGGGAGAGCGGTGGCGGGCGAATCTGTATCGCCACGACGCGGCGAGCGGGACGTTTTTGGCGTGGAACCCGACGCTCACCGGGACGGCGCATACGCCGGGGCGGTTTGGGTGGTTGGAGTTTGTCGAGTGAGGTGATGATGCGAACCTATCCACTGGCTTTGGTTTCGTGCGCCGCACTGTTGATGCTTCAGCTCGGGTGCGCCGCGGCGGCGAGCGAAACGGTCGAAGGTCCCGAGTCGCCCGAACTCGTCGCAACTCTTGATGGATCGATCCTGATAGACGAAGCAGGACGAATCCTCTCCGTCTCTCTTCCCGACCAATCGTCACACGTTGTCTACGAGCCGCCGAGTACCGCGGACGGTATGGGACCGACGGTCCACTCGCTCAGCGGGCCGGACCAGGAGGGGCGGATTGCCTACGTGCTCGATCATTACTTCGTCGAAGACAAGAAGGATCGGCGGCACCAGTTGAAGACGATCCGCGTGGACGGCACAGGCGATGCGGAGCTGTTTTCCCGGCCTGGATCGGCCATGTGGGCGACGAGTGCGGCGGGCAAGGGCGAAATCGGTCACCACGTGGCGCTGTCGCCGACGGGCGCCCGCATCGCGTTGATTAGTCGCACGTTTGGTCGTCAAATGACCGGCGCCCTGCTCACGTTGGGGCAGGTTGAAATCTGGAACGCCGTTGAGAAGGCGCAAGAAGACGCCGAGGTCGTCGCACTGGACGAGCCGATGTCGTGGTTTCCCGACGGAAAAAAGCTGGCGTACGCCGCGTTGGTCAAACGCGATGAATTGCCGGCGGACGCACCGGGACTCGACCGGTTCGGCGTTTACTTTGGCGAGATTTGGGACGAGATTCCCGCGATCTTCGTTTACGACCTCGAGACGAAAGCAAGCCGATTCGTTCACGTCGGTTGGCGACCGGTCGTCGCGCCCGACGGACAGTCCCTCCTCATTGCCGGATGGCAGGATGAAACATACTCTTTGATGCGATTTGACCTTGCTTCGGGGACGTCATCGCCGATAACGGTTCCCGGAATCGTTGGAGACGTCATCGGGATAAGCCGCGACAATTTGATTCTCTACGTGGGGTTGCCGACAACCGGCGCAACGATCGAGTTCACGAAAAACAACAGTCCGCTGCGAGGGCCGAAGCAGGTGTTGACGGTCAAGGTCGTCAACGAAGCCGGCGACCAGTTCGCGACGCTTGTTCCGGCGATCGATCCGCGCAGTCAGGCAAGTTTCGGCCCGGCAAAATGACGAGCCGGATGAGCGGGTCCCGTGCCGGCGTTTGACGATCGACTGTTGGGGCTCGATACTTCACTCCTATGTCCGCCGCCGCCGCGCCCGCCCAGTCCCCCGTCGAGCCTACGCGTCCGAGCGTGTTTTCCGCGCGGGGGATCACGAAGATCTACCACATGGGCGAGGTCGACGTGCATGCCTTGCGAGGCGTCGATCTCGATCTGTACGCCGGCGAGTTCGTCGTGCTGTTGGGCCCCTCGGGCAGCGGGAAGAGCACGCTGCTCAACATCCTCGGCGGGCTCGACGTGCCCTCGGGCGGCACGGTGTACTACCGCGGCGAACAGCTCACGGCGTTCGACGACAATGCGCTCACCCGCTATCGCCGGGACAACGTGGGGTTCGTGTTCCAGTTCTACAACCTCATTCCCAGCCTGACGGCGCGCGAGAACGTGGCGCTGATCACCGAGATCGCTCGCAATCCGATGAAGCCGGACGAAGCGCTCGCGATGGTGGGGTTGGGCAAGCGGATGGACCACTTTCCCGCGCAGATGTCCGGCGGCGAGCAGCAACGCGTGGCGATCGCCCGGGCGGTGGCCAAGCGGCCCGACGTGCTGTTGTGCGACGAGCCGACTGGGGCGCTTGATGTGCAAACGGGCGTGCTGGTGCTGGAGGCGATCCAGCGGATCAACGCGGAGATGGGGACGACCGCCGCGGTGATCACGCACAACGCGGTGATTGCGGAGATGGCCGACCGCGTGATTCACATCTCCGGCGGGGAGATCACGACGGTGGACATCAATCGCAGTCGCCGGCCGGCGGCGGAGTTGAAGTGGTGAGAAGGCTGTAGGCTGTAGACCGTAGGCTGTAGCGTTGGCGCGGCAACGCCAACGCGAACATCCAGTAGATCACTTTTGGCCTGCCGTCTTCGAAGAACCCTAGCGAAGCATTCCGACCCTCCGCCCCCTCCGACCTACAGTCTACAGCCTACAGCCTTCCTCCCATGCTCATCTCCCCGCTCGACCGCAAGATGCTTCGCGACTTGTGGCAGATGCGGAGCCTGGCGGCGGCGATTGCCGTGGTTATGGGATGCGGCGTGGCGCTGTTCCTGCTGTCGCGGAGCATGTTTCAGTCGCTCGAGCTGACGCAGCAGACCTACTACGAGCGGTACAACTTTGCCCACGTGTTCGCGTCGCTGAAGCGGGCGCCCGATTCGCTGATCGATCGCATCGCCGAAGTGCCTGGCGTGGCGCGGGCGCAGCGGCGGATCGTCGTGCCGGTGAACCTGTCGATCCCCGGCTTCGACGAGCCGGTGGCGGGCCGGCTCGTGTCGGTTCCCGACGAGGGGATGCCGCGGCTTAACCAGTTGTTCCTGCGGCGCGGGCGGTGGCTCACGCCGCGGAGCGACGACGAGGTGCTCGCCGGCGAGGCGTTCGTCGACGCCAACAAACTCCGTGTGGGCGATTCGATCTCGGCGGTGATCAACGGGCGCCTCAAGGAGCTGCGGATCGTGGGCGTCGCGCTGTCGCCCGAGTACATCTACGAGATCAAGCCCGGCGACATGGTGCCGGACAATCGGCACTTCGGCGTGCTGTGGATGAACGAAGAGGCGCTGTCGACGGCCTTCGATCTCGACGGAGCGTTCAACGATCTGTCGGTGACGCTCATGCGGGGGGCGAACGCGGCGGACGTCATCCAGCGGATCGACGAGCTGATCGAGCCCTACGGCGGGCTGGGGGCGTTCGAGCGCAAGGATCAGCTCTCGCACCAGTTCGTGCAGAACGAGATCGACCAGAACAAGAACATGGGGCTGTTCGCGCCGTCGATCTTTTTGGGCGTGTCGGCGTTTCTCATCAATGTGGTGATGTCGCGGACGATCAATGCCCAGCGGGAGCAGATCGCGGCGCTGAAGGCGTTCGGCTACACGAACTTCGAAGTTGGGTGGCATTACATCAAGGGCGTGCTGCTGATCGTCGCCATGTCCCTGGCGATCGGCATTCCCGCGGGCGCGTGGTTCGGGTGGATCGTGACGGGAATGTACGCCAAGTTATTTCACTTCCCGGTACTGCTTTTCCGCATCTATCCCAGCGTGATCGCGTCATCCGTCGGCGTGAGCACCGGCGCGGCGGTCGTCGGCGCCATCGGCTCGGTGATCCAGGCCACCCGCCTGGCCCCCGCGGAAGCGATGCGGCCGCAGACGCCTTCAGGCTTCGGCCCGACATTGTTCGAGCGGCTGGGTCTCGGCCGCTACGTGCCGCCGGTGGCGCTGATGATCGTGCGGCAGCTCGAGCGGCATCCGTTCAAGACCGGTTTATCGACGCTGGCGATTTCGCTGGGCGTCTCGGTGCTGGTGATCGGCAACTTCTTCCAGGACTCGATCGACTACATGATGAACGCTCAGTTCCACTGGGTGCAACGGTACGACATGTCGGTGACGACGACCGAAGCGGTGGGCGACCGCGCCGTGTACGAGCTGGCCAGCATGCCGGGCGTGTTGCGGGCCGAGCCGAACCGGGCCGTGTCCGCGCGGCTGCGGGCCGGTCCGCGCAGCCGGCGCGTGGGCATCATGGGCATCGAACCGGACAACGAGCTGTTCGGTCTGGTGAACATGGACGGGCGTGAAACGCCGCTGCCGCCACATGGGCTGCTCGTGTCGAAGAAGCTGGCTGAGGTGCTGCGCGTGGGCGTGGGCGACACGGTTCAACTGGAAGTGCTGGTCGACAAACGGCCGGTGCGCGAGGTGACGATCGCCGCCACGCTGCAGGACTTCGCCGGGCTGCAGGCCTACATGGACCTCGAGGAACTACGCCAGATCATGCTCGAAGGGCCGGTGGTGACGGGCGTGCACTTGCTGGTCGACAAGAAGTACCGGGACGCGCTCTACCGCGAACTGAAGGAAACGCCGCAAGTCGCCGGCGTGCTGGTGAAAGAACATTCGATCCAAAGCTTCAACAACACGATCGCCGAGAACCTCGGGATCATGAAGCGGATCAACCTCATCTTCGCGTGCATTATTGCGTCGGGCGTCGTCTACAACAGCGCGCGGATTTCGTTGGCCGAACGCAGCCGCGAGCTGGCGACGCTGCGCGTGATCGGCTTTACGCGGCGGGAAATCTCGACGATCCTGTTGGGCGAGCTGGCCATCGTCACGCTGCTGGCCCTGCCGCTGGGGATGGCGCTGGGCACGTTCTTCGCGTGGTGGATGTGCACGATGTTCGACATGGAGCTGTTCCGGTTCCCGATGGTCGTTACCAACCAGACGTATGCGTGGAGCGCGCTGGTGGTGATCCTGGCGGCGACCGTCTCGGGGCTGATCGTGCGGCGGAACCTGGACCACCTTGACCTGGTGGCCGTGCTGAAGCAACGGGAGTGAATTCGGACGAACCTTGGTGGTACGTGGGAATGGGACGCGGATGAACGCGGATTAAGCGGATGGACGCGGATCAGAGATTGTAAGGCGCGAATCTCCAAATTCATTCGAAACATTAGCTCTGATCCGCGAAAATCCGAAGAATCCGCGTTCATCCGCGTCCCATTCTCCTTTGATATTGAAACAACGTTGCCGTTCATCGCGGTTACAGAAATCCTGAGATGAAAGTTGTCGTTCGACGGGTGATGTTGTTCTTGTTCGCCGCGGGGGTGATCGGGGCGATCGTGTATGGCTTGCGGCCGGCGCCGGTGGAGGCGGACTTGGCGAGGGTGACGCGCGGGCTGATTCGCGAAACCGTCGATCAGGACGGCAAGACGCGGATTCGCGAGCGGTACATCGTCTCGGCGCCGCTGGCCGGGTCGCTGATGCGGATCAAGCTCGATCCGGGCGACGAAGTGATCGTGGGCGAGACGATCCTGGCGAGCATCGAGCCGCGCGATCCGGAGTTGCTCGACGCCCGCGCCGTGCTGCAGGCCGAGGCCAATGTGCGGGCGGCCGAGTCGAAGCTCAAACAGGCGACGCCGCTGCTCGAGGAGGCGATCGCGGCGCAGGAGTTTGCCGAGAGCGAGTTGGAGCGCGTCCGCAGCGCGCGCTCCGCCAACCCCACGGCGGTGAGTGCCAGCCAGGTGGAGAACGCGCTCATGGACTACCGCATGCGGAGCGCGGTGGTTCGCTCGGCGCGGCATGCGGCCGATATCGCGCAGTTCGAGCTGGATCAAGCTCGCGCGGCACTCTTGCGCTCTCGACCTCAAGGAGACGGGCAGGACGAGGCGCCGGGAGATGGTGAGGCGAGCGCCGATCTTAACGTCGGCGAGACGACGGGCGAGGCGATCGACCACGTATCCCAAGAAGGCGGCGCAAACGAGGCGCCTGCCGCAACTGCGGCCGCGGCGCCGGCCGGGAACTTTCACTTCGAGATCCCTTCGCCGATTACCGGGCGCGTGCTGCGCGTGTTTCAGGAGAGCGGCGGCGTGGTGCAGGCCGGCGCGAATCTGCTGGAATTGGGAGACCTGTCGGACCTCGAAGTCGAGATCGACGTCCTGTCGCGCGAGGCCGTGAAGATTCGGGCCGATGCCCCCGTGCTGCTGGAGCATTGGGGGGGCGACAAGCCGCTCAACGGCCGCGTGCGGCTGGTCGAGCCGAGTGCGTTCACGAAGATCTCCACGCTCGGCGTCGAGGAGCAGCGGGTCAACGTGATCGTCGACCTGATCGATCCGCCGAGTCAGCGCGAGGCGCTGGGCGACGGGTTTCGCGTCGAGGCGCGGATCGTGGTCGCCCAGGCCGACGACGTGCTCAAAACGCCGACGAGCTCGCTGTTTCGCGTCGGCGAACGGTGGGCCGTGTTTCGCGTGGTTGACGGCGTGGCTCGTCAGGCCGAAGTGACGATCGGCCTGGAAAATGGGCTTGAGGCGGAGGTGGTCGAGGGGCTCGCCGAGGGCGACATCGTGGTGACGCATCCGGGGGACAATGTGGTGGACGGCGCGAAGGTTGTGTCGCGTTAGCAGGTGCTCTCGCCGGCTGACGACGAGTGTGTTATAATTTAATGCCACAGAGTGGCGTCCGATGCCGTTTTACTTTTTTGTCTGGAACGACGAGAACGTCGCGCATATCGCGGAACATGGCATCACGCCCGAGGATTTTGAAGGGATTGTTTGTGATCCGATTAGTGAGGATGTGAGTCGACGCACAGGTCGTCCGGTCGCCTTTGGACTGACGGACGACAATCGGCGAGTCATGTGCGTTTACGAATTGATCGATCACAGCACCGTCTTGCCGATTACGGCGTACGAGGTGGATTGAATGTGCGCGAAACGACTTCGGAAGGCCAAACGCATCTATCGGGCGCTTACGGCCGAGGAACGACAACGCGTCGAGTCGGTTCGGAATGAAATTCGAGACGAGTTGCCAGAATTGAAGAGAAAAGCGAGGATCGCATTCGCTGCGCATGAAGCGGCCCGAAACGTAATTGCACAACTGAAGGCCGAGCGTAACAGACAAGGAATAAGTCTCGCCGACGTGATGAATCGTTCAGGAATCAATCGTGAGGCGATCTCCAAGCTCGAGAATAGTGAAGCGCCCAATCCCACTGTTAAGACGCTCGTGCGTTATGCTGCTGCCATCGGATTGGAGTTGCACTTAACGGCAGAGGCGCCTACCGCCAGGTAGCAGACATCATTGGATTCGCCCTCGATTGCATGACTCAGCACGCATCACCACTCGTCGGCGTCATCATGGGCAGCTCCAGCGACTGGGAGACCCTGCGCGCCGCGGCCGAGGCGCTCGCCGAGTTTGGCGTGCCGCACGAGTCGCAGGTGGTGTCGGCCCATCGCACGCCGCAGTGGATGGTGGAGTACGCGACGAGCGCCGTCGATCGTGGGCTCGAGGTGATCATCGCGGGCGCCGGCGGGGCGGCGCACCTGCCGGGGATGGTGGCCTCGCTGACGACGCTGCCGGTGCTGGGCGTGCCGGTGCAGTCGAAGGCGCTCTCGGGGCTCGACTCGCTGCTGTCGATCGTGCAGATGCCCGCGGGTGTGCCGGTGGGGACGCTCGCCATCGGCACGGCGGGGGCGCGCAACGCGGGGCTGCTCGCGGTGCGGATTCTGGCGACCACGCGGCCGGAGCTGCGGGAGAAGCTCAAGGCAATGCAGGAACAAACGGCCGCGGCCGTGCGGAGTCAACAACTCGAGTAATGGCCGACCGCGACACGACGCCGATTCTGCCCGGCGCCACGCTGGGGGTGCTGGGCAGCGGCCAGCTTGGCCGCATGTTCGCGATGGCGGCGGCGCGGCTGGGCTATCGCGTGCACATTTTCGCGCCCGAGCATGATCCGCCGGCCGCGGATGTCGCCCTGCGACAAACGCAAGCGCCGTTCGACGATCTCGACGCCGTTGCCACGTTCGCGAAATCGGTTGCCGCGGTCACGTTCGAATTCGAGAACATCCCGGTCGAAGCGGCACGGACCGCGGCGCGGTTCGCCCCCGTGCGACCCTCGGGCGAGGTGTTGCACACGACGCAAGATCGCCTGCGCGAAAAGAGTTTCCTCCGCCGCGCAGGCATTCCTGTGACGCCGTTCGCCGAAGCGACGACGGACGCCCAATTGCAACTGGCGATTGCAGAATTGGGCCTGCCCGCCGTGCTCAAGACGGCCGCGTGGGGATACGACGGCAAAGGGCAGGCGCTGGTGCGCAACGCCGAAGAGGCGGCCGCAACATACGGCGCTCTCGGCGAGGCCCCGGCAATATTGGAGGGCTGGATCGATTTCGAGTGTGAGCTCTCGATGCTCGCCGCTCGCAGCGCCGCAGGGGACGTCGCGTTGTTTGGACCGCTGGCGAACGATCACGCCGACCACATTCTCGACGTGACGGCGTTTCCGCGGCCGGAGCTGATGCGCGTGGCGAGCGACGCCGAGGAGATCGCGCGGGCCGTGGTCGAGCAGCTCGACGTCGTGGGGCTCGTCTGCGTGGAGTTCTTTTTGACGCGTGACGGGCGGCTGCTCGTGAACGAGATCGCCCCGCGTCCACACAACTCGGGGCATTTGACGATCGACGCTTGCGCGTGCTCGCAGTTCGAGCAGCAGGTGCGGGCGGTGTGCAATCTACCGCTGGGGTCGTTCGACCTGGTGGTTCCCGCCGCGGCAATGGCGAACCTGCTGGGGGACGTGTGGCGCCGCGGAGAGCCGCGCTGGCCGCGCGTGCTGGCCGATCCGCGGCTGCGGCTGCATTTGTATGGCAAGGCGGACGGCCGTCCGGGGCGGAAAATGGGGCATCTCACCGGGATCGCGGCGACCGCGGACGCGGCGGCGGAGTTGGTAAGGGCGAGCCGGGAGGGGCTGGTTGGGGTACAATAGACCCTCTGCTCCCCTCTCCTTAACGGAGAGGGGTTGAGGGAGAGGTGATGCGGCGGGTACACGGCCCACTCGCCGCGACCAAGCTTGGTCGCGGCTGCTTTACGCGTTGAGAGGCGGAGACTTGCGGGGGCGGGGCGTGTCCCCTCCGCCTCCCCTCTCCGCCAGGGAGAGGGAGCCGGAGGATTCAGAACCGAGATTCTGCGATGAAGCGACGCCCGTTCACCATTCTGGCCCTGCTGATCCTCGCCGCCGCGGCTCTCCAGGCCGCGCTGGGCCCGGCGTCGCCGCCCATCGCGGAGTCAGCGGGCGACGCGCTGCCCGAGGGGATGGTGTGCACGGCATGCGGGCCGATTGGGCAGCCCACCCCGAATTCTCCGCTCCCCTCTCCTTGACGGAGAAGGGGTGAGGGAGAGGTGATGCGGCGGGTACACGGCCCACGAGCCGCGACCAAGCTTGGTCGCGGCTGCTTTGCGTGTTGAGAGGCGGAGACTTGTGGGGATATCAACTCTCGACCAACCTTAGCTCGGCCCAGCAGCTCGGGTCTTCTTCATACGGGAATTCTGGACCCGCGGAGAATGTTTGCAAGCCCAACTCCCGATCGAGCACCGCATAGGTGAAGCCCAGCCGCGGCTGTTGCCCGGGGTCGAATCCGCCGAGGGCCTCGGCGTGGGCGAACGCGGTGAGCGTGTAGCCGGCCTTCGTCACGATGCCGCGGGCCTCGAGTTCGCGGGATCGCGCGGGGCGGGCGTTTTCGCGGGCGCGGTTGATCAGCGCCTGGTCGGCCACGGCGTTCTGCCCGCCGCCTCCGCCGCCGGTGGGCATGAAGACGAAGCGGTGGCAGAAGCGGCTTGCCCGGTGCACGTTGAGCGTCGCGCGCGTGTCGACCCACACCTGCAGGCCGTCGCTGTCCTCGGGGCGGGAGTCGCGGCACCACGGCGGCTGCGTCTTGCCCGCGACGGTCACCTGCCAGATGAGTCCAGCCGCGTTCCACGCCATCCGCACGTCGGCGAACGCGGGGCGGCCGTCGAGCTCGCCGAGCGCCGGCAGCGCGTAGCTCTCATCGAGCGCTAGTGGCCCCTTGGTCTTCCCCAACTCGAAGTGCCGCACGTCGGCCGAGAAGCGAAAGAACTGCCGCGGCGGCAGGAGCGAGGCGTCAACCGGGTCGGACATGGGGAAGGCTGTAGGCTGGAGACTGTAGGCTGTAGGTCGGAGGGGAAGCGGAGGGTTCAGGGTTCAGGAGGGAGAGTAGCCGCGACGCTACGCGTCGCTGGGGCGGCGGCGAAGGAGTATGCTACACGACCGTGCTCGAGCGCGAAACTGCACGCCCCTTTGCATGCTCACGGCGGTGGACATGAATCGTTTCTCGCGATATTCGCTTCGATTGTTGCTGGCATTGTTCGTGGCCTTGACGCTGACGGCAACGGCGTCTGCTGAGGAAGCATTGCCAGCGGATTTGGGCCAGCGCAAAACCGGCGTCGATTGGCCCAGCTTCCTGGGGCCGGACCGCAACAGCCGCTCGCCCGAGACGGGCCTCGCGACGGATTGGTCCGCCGGCGCGCCGCGGGTCGTGTGGCAGTGCCCGCTCGGCGCGAGCTACGGCGCCCCGTCGATCAGCCGCGGCCGGCTGTTCCACTTCGATCGGTACGGCGACGTGCACCGCCTCGTCTGCCGCAACAGCGAGACGGGCGCCGAGCTGTGGTCCTACGAGATTCCCGCCGACTACAGCGACATGCTGGGCTACAACAACGGGCCCCGCTGCACGCCGGTGGTCGACGGCGACCGCGTGTACGTGCAGAGCCCCGAGGGCCATTTGCACTGCGTGCGGATCAGCACGGGCCAGCGCGTGTGGGCGATCGACACGCTCAAGCAGTTCGGCGTCGTGAAGAACTTCTTTGGCGTGGGCAGCACGCCGATCGTGTGGGGCGATTTTCTGATCGCCTGCATCGGCGGCAGCCCCGCGGGGAGTCCGCCAGACGTGTACGCGGCCCGCGGGCGGCTGGACGGCAACGGCACGGGGATCGTCGCCCTGGACAAGTTCACCGGCGAGGTGCGTTGGAAGTCGACGGACGAGTTGGCCAGCTACGCGAGCCCGGTGATCGCCGAGATCGGTGGCCGGCCATGGGCGTTTCACTTCGCCCGCGGCGGGCTGGTGGGGTTTGATCCGCGCACGGGCGCCGTCGACTTCCAGTTCGTGTGGCGCTCGCCGAAGCTCGAAAGCGTCAACGCGAGCAGCCCCGTGGTCGTGGGCGACGAGGTCTTCATTTCGGAGTCCTATGGCCCGGGCAGTGCGCTGCTGCGCGTGAAGCCGGGCGGGCACGAGGTGCTCTGGCGGGGCGACCCCCGCAAGCGTGACCATGGGCTCGAGTTGCACTGGAACACGGCCGTGCACCACGACGGCTACCTGTACGCCAGCAGCGGCCAGCACGCGGGCGCCGCCGAGCTGCGGTGCATCGAGCGGGCCACGGGCGACGTGCAGTGGGCCGAGCCGGGGCTGGGGCGGTGTTCGCTTTTATACGTCGACGGCTGCCTCGTGTGCCTCGCCGAGGAGGGCGACCTGCGGCTGCTCCGCGCGACGCCGGAGCAGTACGAGGTGCTGGCGGACCTGACGCCGCGAGCTGTTGCCAAAGTGGCCGAGTCTCTCCGAGACTCGGATCCGGCTGTTTCGGAGAAACAGCCCAACAGCACGGCGGCAGTCTCGGAGAGACTGCCCCACTCGGGCGAGCCGCTGCTCACCTACCCCGCCTGGGCGGCGCCGGTGCTTTCGCACGGGCTGCTCTACGTCCGCGGCGGGGACCGGCTGGTATGCCTGGAGCTGATTCCGGCGGCTGATTAGAAATCGTTGTCGGCCAACGGCGGGATCATGTATTGCACATAGCCCGCATTGGCCTGGGCATTGGCATTGGGGTCGCCGGCCTTTTGGCCGTTGGGCGTCATGAGCTGCTGGTACACGCGGTACTCAATCTGCTCGTTGACGTCGCGCGTGTTGCCTTCGGCCATCGCCACGACGAAGATCTCGGGATGTTCGCTCGCCGGCCGGGCGAAAAATTGACCCATGCCCATCGTGTAGGAAGCGCTCGGCGGATCCGTGTCTCTGTTGGGTGGCGCCAAGTCCGTTGTGGGCCATGTCGACGGCGGAGGTCCAAGGACCCAAACCATTCCCAATCGTTGCTCGGGATTGGTGTTCATCTCGGGAGGGGTGTTGGCATTGTAGATAAATGGAGTGGCGAAGGGTCCGAGCCACGTCGTGTTCGTGTCCTTGTGGATGTTCTCGGAAAGCAAGATCGTCGAATTGGCGCCGTCGCGCATGTCGGTCGACTTCACCGTTGGCCCGTTCCGCCCTGCCCGCAGATCGTGGCAGACGCCATTGGGCTTCATATCGCTGGCCACGCCGGAAGCGAGGGCGCCATTCGATGTGGGATCAGGTACGCCTGCGTTGACAACGTATGTGAGTCGCCCCTGCTCTTCATTGATGCCGACGTCGCTGGGGCAGATAAAGATATCCAAGCGCGGCGGCTTGAACCAGTCGACGTCGCCTTTGAGGAGTTGATCGCGCAATCCTTGTTCGTCGAGCTGTGCCAGCAGTTTGCCGGTCCAAGGGAGAACGAGCAGACCTGGATTTCTATTTTGGTCGAAAGCCTTCTGATACTGCACCCAACCGGGATACGCGCCCTTGCCGCTCGTGGTGTAATTCTGAAACGCCTTGGCAATCTGCGACTGATTGTTACTGCACGTGGCGCGGCGGGCGGCTTCGCGCGCCGTCTGGACGGCGGGCACCAGCAGCCCCATCAGCACGCCGATGATGGCGATGACGATCAGCAGTTCGACGAGCGTGAAGGCGCGACGCGAGTGGGCGGTCATGGCGGTTCTCCTGGAACGCACGGCGGCGTACTTCCCCTGCAAGAGGCTTCTCTGGCCTGTGCCGCGCTGCGGGCGAGATGAGTCCGAAAAGTGCCCGAACCGGGCGCGGCAGGGTAATTATCGCCGAAACCTGGGAAAAATGCCAGCAAGAGAATTACGGAGGGGAGATTTACCACAGAGGGCACGGAGGACACAGAGGGGAGGAAAAGAAGAAGTTTTATTGGTCCCCGCGCAACAAATGGGCCTCGACGGCGATCGGCTGTCGGTTATCGGCCGTCGGCCAGGCAAAAGTAGCTCGTGGTTTCTGGCCGACAGCCGATGGCTGATCGCCGAGAGCCGTGCCGGTAGGGGTTCATTCACTTCACAGACCTCAATAAGAAGTGGGTCCGACCGCTGGGCCCTGGTTGTCCGCATCCCAATCCCCCTGTCTTCATCCCTCTGTGCCCTTTGTGTCCTCTGTGGTAAATCTCTTCCCTCTCAGTTTCCACGAGTTTCCTCCGGAATCGTCCCGGCGACCACCGCGGCCGACGCCCGCCCCATCGATTCGCACAGCGCCACCGCGGCGCCGAAGTCGGCCTCCAGCGGCTGGACGCGCTCCGGCGCCACGTGCACGACCACGCCCTGCCAGGGGTCGGGCGATCCCGGCAGGTACACGCTGACCAGCCCCGACGCGGCGCGGTCGGCTTCGAACCCCAGCCGGGCGACGCCTTCGAGCTGCACGAGCACCGGCTTCATCTGCGGGGCGACGACCTTGCCGCCCAGGTTGCTGGCGAACTGCTCCTTCAGCACGGCGTAACGCGGAAACAACAGCAGCAGGTTTTTTTCAATCGTGCCGGCGAATCGCGTGGCGATCGACCGCCGTGCGGCAAGGCCCGCTAGGTAACACATCGCAAACAAGAGCAGCGTCGCTGCAATCGTGGCAGTCGAGACGATTCCGAACGACAGGTTCAGTTCCGGGAGATGCTGCGCCAGCGGCTGCGCGATGTTCCAGATGATTTCGGCCAACTGGCCAATGAGAAAGACGACGATCGCAAACGGCAGCAAGAAGAACACGCCGCCGAGGACCGTGGTTTTCCAGACGCCTAAAGTCTTGCGCATCGGAAGGGATCGACCACAGAGGCACGGAGAGCACGGAGGAAGAAGCGGAAAGTATGAAGTATGAAGTACGAAGCAAGAAGGAGGGGAGCCCCATCTCGAACTCGACCTCAAAGAATACTTCACACCTCCAACTTTATCTTTCCTTCTTCCCGCCTCCGTGCCCTCCGTGACTTCGTGGTTAATTCTCTGACTAACCGACCAGTCCCGGGCGGATCGTGCGGGGCGGAATCCTGACCCCCGGCAAGCCCGCCGCGCGGCGCCAGACGCTGAGCTGGCCGATGTGCAGGCTTTCGTGGTGCAGCAGCAGGTCGGGCAGCATGAATTCGACTGTGGGGTAGAGTTTCGCCCAGCGTTCGAGACGGGGCTTGCGAACGAATGCTTCGGGGGGAGCGCCCAGCAGGGCCTGGGCCACTTGTTCGTGCCCGCTGGCGAAGCGAGCGACCATCGCGTCCTTCGCCTCGTACGCGGCCGGGTCGTCGACGGGGCCCTGGCCGGCGAAGCCAAACTTGGGATCGTCCTTGGCGTCGGCGAACGACTCCCCGGCGAGCAGGCTGACGATCACGGGGTGGTAGATCGACAGGTGCCCCAGAATCCACTTCGGATGATTCATGACGCCCCCGGGACGGAGCATCATCTGCTCGTCGGTCAGGTCGGCCAGCAGAGCCTGGGCGTAGCTGAGCTGGTTGTCCCAGCCGTAGATGATCGAGGCGACGGAAAACATCCTGCATCCTCCACGAGGTGTTGTGACTGGCGCCCGGATGCATGCTGTCCGGGGCGTTGCCCTCGTTGTTCCACACAAGTCTTCGTCCCAGCGGGACGGCGCGATAATAGCCCAGCACTTCCCGTGCTGGGTCAAGTCAGGCCGTCGGTCCGGAGCCCCGGCGGGGCGACTGAAACGAGCCCTTCAGTCGCCCCGCCGGGGCTGACAATCATCGCGCCCGCGAGCAAACCCAGCGTTGA
>CAYSFP010000056.1:0-32818 GCA_964430075.1 uncultured Planctomycetaceae bacterium
AAGCCAAAGAGGGCGTATAAGAGGTAACGCCACGCGTTGCAATCGCGTCGCCTTTGGCGAGTTCGGTCTGCAGTCCGAAGAGGGCGGCTGGCTGAGCGCCCAGACGATCGAGGCGGGGCGCATCGCGGCGCAGCAGTACATCCGCGGCGAGGGCAAGCTCTACATCCGCGTGTTTCCGCACAAGTCGATTACGTCGATTCCGTTGGAAACGCGCATGGGCAAGGGCAAAGGCGAACCGGAGTTCTGGGCCGCCTGCATTCGACCGGGGACCGTGCTGTTCGAGCTCGCGGGCGTAACCGAAGCCCAGGCCAAGATATGCTTCGCGCGGCTGGCGCACAAAATGCCCGTTCGCGTGCGGATGATCAAGAGAATGTAGAGAGGCTGTCAGTTGTCGGCTGTCGGCTGTCGGCCAGAGGGGCTGATGGTTGGTTCTGGCCGATAGTCGACAGCCGATAGCCGATAGCCTTTCCCATGACCAAAGCCAAAGAACTTCGCGACATGAGCGACGAGCAGCTCGAGCTGACCGTCAAGGAAGCGACGGACAAGCTGTTCCAGGCGCGCGTGCAGCGGCAGACCGAGCGGCTCGATTCGTCCAGCGTGCTGAAGCAGCACCGGCGGCTCATCGCCCGCGTGAAAACCATTCAAACCGAGCGGCAGAAGAAAGCCGCGGCGGGAGCGTAATGACGGCTGTCGGCTGTCGGCTGTCGGCGATCGGCCCGAAGGGGTCGATTGCCGCTCTGGCCGATAGCCGAAGGCCGATAGCCGAAAGCCCTTCCTACCCATGCCCAAGAAACAAGTCATCGGCGTCGTCACGAGCGACAAGTGTGCCAAGACGCGGCGGGTCGAGATCGACCGGCTGGTGCGGCACGCCAAGTACGGCAAGATCATGAAGCGCCGCACAGTGTGCCACGTGCATGACGAGAACAACGAGTCGGGCCTCGGCGACACGGTGGAGATCATCGAGTGCCCGCCCAAGTCGCGGCTCAAGCGATGGGATCTGGTGCGCGTGGTCGAGAAATCGAGCGCCGTGGACATCGCCGCCATGCGCGCCGCCGCGAAGCAGGCCGAGGCGGAGGCAGCGAGCGGAAGTTGAGCATTCAGAAACTAGAAATGAGTTAGCCCCCGGCGCAAGCCGTGGGGTTGATGCGGCGAAACCCCCAGCTCGCGCTGGGGGCTATGTGAGACAGAAATCGCGGACGGCAGACGAAAGAAACGCAGTCGACAGGTCGGGTTCGGTAAGGCAGGGTTCGGTAAGCCATGATCCAAATGCAAAGTCGGCTGTCGGTGGCGGATAACACGGGCGCCAAGGAAGTGATGTGCATCAAGGTGCTCGGCGGCAGCCGGCGCCGCTATGCCTATGTGGGCGACGTGATTATCTGCAGCGTCAAGAGCGTGATCCCCGGCAGCGACGTGAAGAAGAAGGCGGTCGTCCGCGGCGTGATCGTGCGGGCCAAGTACCCCACGCGCCGCAACGACGGCAGCTACGTGCGGTTCGATAACAACGCCGTGGTGCTGATCGACAAAGACAACAACCCGCGGGGCACGCGCATTTTCGGCGCCGTGGCCCGCGAGTTGCGAGATCGCAAGTTCATGAAGATCGTCAGTTTGGCGAACGAAGTGGTGTGAGTGAAATGACGAATGACGAATCCCCGAATGACGAATGTGGGGATTCGGATTCGTCGCGAAGTGTTGGTTAGTTCGTCATTCGTCATTCGAGAATTCGTCATTTCCTGCCATGCTCATTCGCACAGGTGACAACGTCGAGGTGCTCGCCGGGGCCGACCGCGGCAAGCGGAGCCGGGTGATCCAGGTGCTGCGCTCCGAGAGCAAGGCGCTGGTCGAGAACGTCGCGCGGGTTTACAAGCACGTGCGCCGCAGCCAGAAGCACCCGCAGGGCGGCCGGCTGAGCAAGGAAATGCCGGTGGCGATGTCGAAGCTGGCGTACGTGTGCGGCGCGTGCACGAAGGCGACGCGGCTGGGCGCCCGCTACCTGCCCGACGGGTCGAAGGAGCGGTACTGCAAGAAGTGCGGCGCGAGCGCCGGCGAGATCGCGCCCGCGAAGAAGGCGTACGCGAAGAGCACGTAAGATTATCTGACGAGAGAGATTAGCCCCCGGCGCGAGCCGGGGGTTCAACCCCGGCCTCGCGGCCGGGGCTATTTGGGCAGGTGAACGGTCATGGCGAAAGCAGCGACAAAAGAGAAAAAACAGGACGGCGCCGCGGCGAAAGCGCCCCCGGTTCCGCGGCTCAAGCAGCGCTACGAACAGGAGATTCTGCCGGCCCTGCGCGAGCAGTTCGGTCGCGAGAATCGGCTGTCGCTGCCGCGGATCCAGAAGATCGTCGTCAGCATGGGCGTCGGCAGCGCCATGACGGACAAGAAGCACATGGAAGACGCCGCCTCCGCGATGGCCGAGATCACGGGCCAGAAGCCGCTGATCTGCAAGGCGCGGAAGAGCATCGCGAATTTCCGCCTCCGCGAGGGGGTGGCGATCGGCTGCAAGGTGACGTTGCGGGGGGCTCGCATGTACGAGTTCCTCGATCGGCTCATCTCGCTGGTGCTCCCCCGCGTGCGCGACTTCCGCGGCTTGAACCCGGATGCATTCGACGGCCACGGCAATTACAGCCTGGGGCTGACGGAGCAGTTGGTGTTTCCCGAGCTGAACCCGGACAAGTACCTGCGGGCGCAGGGCATGAACATCGCCATTTGCTGCTCGGCGGGTTCCGACGAGGAATCCCGCGAAATGCTGCGGCGGTTCGGCGTGCCGTTCCGCACGGAAGATACGGCGGCGTGAAGGGAGACTGTAGGCCGTAGGCTGTAGACTGTAGGGTTTGAAGCTTACGTCAACGCCGGCCTCTGACCTACAGCCTAAAGTCTACAGCCTACAGTCTGACGAGGTTTTTTCCGTGGCTAGTAAATCGAAGATTGCCAAAGCGATCCGCACGCCGAAGTTTTCGACGCGTCGCGAGTCGCGGTGCCGGCTGTGCGGCCGCCCGCGCGCGGTGTACCGCAAGTTCGGCGTGTGCCGGATTTGCTTCCGCAACCTGGCCGACAAGGGCCTGATCCCCGGCGTGAAGAAAGCCAGTTGGTAATGCAGAGGGTTCAGGGTTCAGGGTTCAGTAGCTTCGGTGCTGAACCCTGAACCCTGAACCCTGAACCCCAAATCCCGACAACGTGACATTCGGGACCGCAACCCTATGATGACCGACCCCATCGCCGACATGCTCACCCGCATTCGCAACGCCGTTCGCGTCGAGCGGCCGTTCGTGGAGATGCCGCTTTCGAAGGTGAAGCGCGGCGTCGCTGAAGTGCTGAAGCGTGAAGGCTACATCTGGGATTGGCGCGAAGAGCAACCCGACGGCCAGCCGGTGAAGCAACTGGCGATCGACCTGAAGTACGGCCCCAACGGCGAGCGGGTGATTCGCCACATCAAGCGGGTGAGCAAGCCGGGCCGCCGGGTGTACAGCCGGGCGACGGAGCTGCGGCCGATCCTCAACGGATTGGGCATTTCGATTATCAGCACCAGCCGCGGGGTGATCAGCGATCGTGAAGCTCGCCAGAAGAAGCTGGGCGGCGAAGTGTTGTGTGAGTTGTGGTAGGGTGCGTAAAACGCACCAGTGACGTTTCATTTTATGATTGGTGCGTTTCACGCACCCTACGGCCAAAGAAACCATGTCTCGTGTTGGCAAAAAACCTGTTCCGATTCCCGACGGCGTGAAGGTCAACGTCTCGCAGCGCGAGATCACCGTCGAGGGCAAGCTCGGCAAGCTCGTGTGGACGCACCGCCCCGAGGTGACCGTCACCGTTGATGCGGACGCCAAGGAAGTGGTCGTCGCCCGCAAGAACGACGACCGGCTGCCCCGCGCCCTGCACGGCCTGACCCGTGCGCTCATTCGCAACATGGTCGAGGGCGTGTCGACGGGCTACGAGAAGAAGCTCGAGATTCAGGGCGTCGGCTACCTGGGCGCCGTGCAAGGCGACACGCTGCAACTGCGCGTGGGCTTTGCGAACGAGATTCACAAGAAGATTCCGGCGGGGCTCACGGTGACGTGCCCCGACCAGACCCACATCGTCATCAAGGGGACGGACCGCCAGAAGGTGGGCCAGTTCGCCGCCGAGGTGCGGGCCGTCCGCAAGCCGGAGCCTTACAAGGGCAAAGGCATCCGCTACGAGAACGAACAAGTGCGCCGCAAGGCGGGCAAGACAGCGAAGTAAAGGAGGGGCCATCGGCTGTCGGCCATCGGCTGTCGGCCAGAAGGAAAGTAAGCTTCCCCTCTGGCCGACAGCCGAAAGCCGATAGCCGACGGCCAACCACAATGCAACACGCCAAAGCATTAGGTCGCCAGCGGAAGCGTCGGAAGTTTCGCGTGCGTAAGTACCTGCGCGGCACGGCCGAGCGGCCGCGGCTCTCAGTCTGCCGCACGCTGCGGAACATCTCGGTGCAGGTGATCGACGACGAGACGGGCCAGACGCTGGCCTCGGCGTCGACGGCCGACAAGACGCTCGCCAATTCGATCGCGTACGGCGGCAACAAAGCGGCGGCCGAAGCGATCGGCAAGGCGATTGCGGAGCGGGCCGTGCAGGCCGGCGTGAAGAAAGTGCGTTTCGATCGCGGCTCGTGCAAGTTCCACGGCCGCGTCGCCGCCCTGGCCGAAGCCGCCCGCGCCGGCGGCCTCGAATTTTAATTTGAATCCAAACGTCCCCATTTAGGCGCGTCGCTCGCGACGCGCGGCGTCAAACGAACAATCCAACGTCCCTCGGAGTCCCCAATCGTGTCGAGCGGATCACAAGACAGTCAACGCGGCGGTCGCGGCCGCGGCGGCGATCGCGGCGGTCGTCGCGACTCCGGCCCGCAGGAACGACAGCGCGGCGAGCTGCAAGAAAACGTCGTGAAGATCAAGCGCTGCGCCGCGGTGGTGAAGGGCGGCCGGCGGTTCAGCTTCGCCGCGATGGTGGTCGTGGGCAACGGCTCGGGCAAGGTGGGCTGGGGCTACGGCAAGGCGAACGAAGTGCCGCCCAGCGTGGAGAAAGCCGTCAAAGAGGGCATGCGCAACCAGATGGAAGTCGCCCGCGATGGCGGCACGATCCCCCACACGGTGAAGGGCCGCTACGGCGCCGCCAAAGTGGTGCTGGTGCCGGCTGCTCCCGGTACGGGCGTGATCGCCGGCTCGGCCGTGCGGGCGGTGTGCGAGGCGGCGGGCATCCACGACATCCTGACCAAGAGCTTCGGCTCGAACAACGCGGTGTCGCTGGTCAAGGCGACGCTCGCGGCGCTGAAGCAGTTGCGGCCGAAAAATGAAGTCGAGCGGCTGCGCGGCGTGAATTTGTCGTAGAACAACGACGCAGGCAAAGCTAGCCGCGATGCGATGCATCGCAGGAGAAGCGGGACCAATTCGATCGCGGTGCCCCAGCGATGCGTCGCATCGCGGCTGACGGCGAACTCGCGCCGCAGCGAACCATGGCAAACATTCGACGCCGGAATTTCGGCTAACCATTATGAACCTCAGCGACGTCAATCGCGGCATTCACGGCAACAAGCAGCGCAAGCGCATCGGCCGCGGCAAAGGCTCGGGTACGGGCAAAACGGCCGGTCGCGGGCACAAGGGCGCCGGCTCGCGCAATGGCACGAGCCAGCGCGTCACGTTCACGGGCGGCAACATGCCGCTGGTGCAGCGCATTCCCAAGCGCGGCTTCAACAACCGCTGGGGCCTGACGGTCGCGGTGGTCAATCTCGATCAGATCGAGGCGGCGTTCGCCGCCGGCGAGGCCGTCACGCCCGAATCGCTTGCCGCGAAGAATCTCGCTCATGGCCGGTTCGACCTGTTGAAGATTCTCGGCAACGGCGAACTGAAGAAGAAGCTCAAGATTTCGGCCCACCGGTTCAGCGCTCAGGCGGCGGAAAAGATCAAGGCCGCGGGGGGAGAAATGGTCTTGCTCCCCGGCCGCACGCCCGTGGAAGATAAGAACCGGGCCAAGCGGGCGGCGGCGGCGAAGAAGAAGGCGTAAGCGTCCCACGACCGCTCGCCCGTTTGCGCGACTCTGGCTGTCGGCTGTCAGCTATCGGCTGTCAGCCAGAGAAGGTTTCCATTGTCTGGCCGACAGCCGATAGCCGATAGCCGAAAGCCGCTCGCATCGGAACTACTGCCATGTGGGAAAAGCTTCGCGTCGTTTGGCAGATTCCTGAGCTGCGCAAAAAAATCCTGCTCACGCTCGGCCTGCTCGCCGTCTACCGGCTGGGCTTTCAGATTCCGCTGCCGATCGTCGACGACGCCAAGGTGCAACAGTTCAACGAGGGCGCCGGCGGCATGGCCGACATCCTCAAGCAGGTTGCCGTTTTTAGCGCCAGCCAGCTCAGCCAGGTGACGATCTTCGGCCTGGGCATCATGCCGTACATTTCGGCGTCGATCATTTTCCAACTGCTGGGCAGCGTCTACCCGCCGCTGGAGCGGCTGCAGAAGGAAGGCGAGGCGGGCCGCAAGAAAATCAACGAATACACGCGCTACGCGACGGTCTTGATCTGCGTCATCCAGAGCTGGATTTACGTGAAGTCGTTCATTCAGCCCTACGGCCTGGTGGCGCCGGCCTATGTCGATCCAATTTCGGGAAACCTGACGCTCTGGTGGACCTTCGTGGCGGTGCTCACCATGACGGCCGGCACCGTGTTCCTGATGTGGATCGGCGAGCAGATCGACGAGTTCGGCATCGGCAATGGCATCAGCCTGTTGATCATGGCGGGCATCCTGTCGGATATGCCCGGCGCCGGCATGCAGCTCATCGAGCAGTCGTCGCTGGAGCTCACCGGCGGCGGCGGCGAGCTGGGCATCGAGCAGTTGCTCATCCTGGCGGCGATGTTCGTGGCGGTGATCGTCGGCGTGGTGTACATCACCCTCGGCCAGCGGCGCATTCCGATGCAAAGCGCCAAACACGTGCGGGGCCGCCGCGTCATGGGCGGCACGCGGCAGTACCTGCCGCTCAAGGTGAATCAGGCCGGCGTCATGCCGATTATCTTCGCCAGCAGCCTGTTGATGCTGCCGGCGTTGCTCTTCGGCGGCCTGGCCAGTTGGTTCGACTCGAACGGTTTCTGGGGCAGCACGATGCTCAACTTGCAGCGCGCCTTTCAGAGCCAGGGTCTGTTCTACGCGATCTGTTACATCGCGCTGATCTACTTCTTCTGTTACTTCTGGACCGCCATTACGTTCAACCCCAAGGACGTGTCGGACAACCTCAAGAACTACGGCTCGTTCATTCCCGGTTACCGGCCGGGCAAACGGACGGCCGACTACCTGGAAAAGGTGATGTTCCGCATCACTTACGTGGGGGCCGGCTTCCTGGCCTTGGTGGCGATCATCCCCATGCTCATTTCGGGCTCGCTGGGCGTCTCGCCGCTGATTGCCAGCTTCTACGGCGGCACCGGCCTGCTGATCGCGGTGAGCGTGGCCTTCGACCTGGTGCAGAAGATCGACAGCCATCTCGTGATGCGAAATTACAAGGGCTTGTTGGAATCGTAGGCGGTGAAAAGGTGAGCAATCGGGTGCGTAAGCGGGTAGGATTGCACGCGGCATTCGCACATACTCACCGGCTTACGTCGTCACCCGCGCCTGCCTCTGTCACCACCATGCGCATCGTCTTTTTAGGACCGCCCGGCGCCGGCAAGGGGACGCAGGCGGTGCGCATCGCCGAGAAGCTCGGCATTCCGCACCTGTCCACCGGCGAAATGCTTCGCCAGGCGATCCGCGAGGGCAGCGAGCTGGGGGCCCAAGCCGACGGGTACATGCGAGCGGGCCGGCTCGTCCCTACCGATCTGGTGGAGCAGCTCGTCGTCGAGCGGATTGCCCAGGCGGACTGCGCGCGAGGCTACTTGCTCGACGGGTTTCCTCGAACTGTCGAACAGGCCGAGCGATTCGACCGCCTGCTGGCAGATCGCGGATCGGCGGTCGACCGGGCGATCAAACTCGAGGTGCCCCAGTCGATCCTGCTGGAGCGGCTCGCCGGCCGCGGCCGGGACGACGACGAGCAGGAAGTCGTCCGCGAGCGACTGAGCCAGTATGATGAGCTCACCTTTCCCATGGTGGCGTATTATGAACAGCGGGGCGTGCTCCGCGAGGTCGACGGCGTGGGGCCGCTCGACGAGGTATTTGGCCGGATCATCGCCGAAGTGATGGGATGAAGAAACCACGGATGACACGGATTTCACGGATTTCGGAATGAAGAAGGTTTGCTGTTTCTCAAAGTTCTTATCCGTGAAATCCGTGGTTCCCTCCGAGTGGACGGGGCTCGCCCGCAAGACCCAACGTTGCCATGGTGCATCTCAAATCAGCTCGTGAAATCGCCCTCATGCGGCGCGCCGGCCTCGCCGTTTGGAAGGCCCATCAGATCGCCCGCCGCATGGTGCGGCCGGGCGTGACGACCGGGGCGATCGACCGCGCGATTTCCGAGCACTTTGCCGGCATGGGCGGCACGCCGCTGTTCAAGAACTATCCCAACCCCACGCGCAACAAGCCGCCCTTTCCCGCGGTGTGCTGCATGAGCGTCAACGAGGCGGTCGTGCACGGCATTCCCAACGAGCGGCCGCTCAAAGAAGGCGACATCCTCAGCCTGGACACCGGCGTGCGGCTGGGCGGCTGGTGCGGCGACTCGGCGTGGACCTACCCGGTGGGCCGCATCGCGCCGCAGGTGCAGGCGCTGCTCGACGCAACCGAGGCGGCGCTGAACCTGGCGATCGAGTTGATGAACAGCAAGAGCTACTGGAGCGCCATCGCCCGCGAGATGGCGACGTTTGTGCACGACCACGGCTATTCGACGGTCGAATGCTTCGTGGGCCACGGCATCGGCCGCGACATGCACGAGGATCCGCAGGTGCCGAACTTCCCCAGCCGCAGTTTGCGAGGCAGCGGGGATTTCCGGATCGAGCCAGGGCTGGTGATCGCGGTCGAACCCATGGTGAACATGGGGACCAAGCGGGTGAAGATGCTGGGCGACCACTGGACGCAAATCACCGCCGATGGCAAGCCGAGCGCCCACTTCGAGCACACGGTGGCGGTGACGCCGGACGGCCCGGTGGAGCTGACCGTGGCGCCCACGCCCGCCGAGGCGGGTTTGCTGGCGGTGGGGACTTAGGGGGCGGTGCGCCACAACATTTTTTGCGGTTGCTGCATTTAGCCGGCCCGCTTGCGGGCCGAGCGGGGCAAACCCCGCTGCTAAATGAGTTTGCCAAATTGGCCGGCAACGCGATGCTCGCCGCCTCGTCCAATCGCCGGCGAACAATTCCTAAATGCGGGCGATTTCCAGCCCTTGTCGGCTCGGCCCGGGCGGCTGTATATTGCACGGTTCCCATGTCCCCGGCCCCGTAGCGGTAAGTGAGAGTGCGTGATGAAGGTCAAGGCAAGCGTCAAACGCATCTGCGATAAGTGCAAAGTGGTGCGCCGTCGCGGCGTGGTGCGCGTCGTGTGCGCCAATCCTCGTCACAAGCAGCGGCAGGGGTAAGGGGAGAGGAGTCAGGGGTCAGGAGTCACGAAGTCGTCCCTTGCGATGATTGACTCCTGATTCCTGACCCCTGACTCCTTCGTCAGCCGGCCAAACGGGCCTGCTGCATCGAAGTTCATGTTGGAGCGCAACACAAATGCCTCGTTTGCTTGGCGTCGATATCCCGGCTGACCGCCAGACGGTGGTTTCGCTGACGTACCTGTACGGCGTGGGTCCGAAGATCGCCCGCGAGCTGTGCCACAAGGCGGGCGTCGATCCGCACGCCCGGGCCCGCGACCTGGGCGAGGACGCGGTGGCGCGCATCGCGGCGCTGCTGGACAAGGACTACACGGTCGAGGGTCAGCTCCGCCGCCAGGTGAGCCAGAATATTTCGCGGCTGCGCGACATCGCCTGCTACCGCGGGCTGCGTCATCGTCGCGGCCTGCCGGTTCGCGGCCAGCGCACCAAGACCAACGCCCGCACCCGCAAGGGGCCCAAGAAGACCGTTGCCGGCAAGAAGGGCGTCAAGGACTTGCGGTAGCGAATGGAGGCTGTCGGCCGTCGGCTATCGGCTGTCAGCCAGAATGAAGAGCGATTTTTCCAGTATCATCGTCTGGCCGCTAGCTGACAGCCGACAGCCGAGAGCCAGGTTCGGAGTAAACCTCACCCGTGGCCAAACAAACCAAAGCCGCCTCGAAGCCGAAGAAAGCGCGCCGCAACGTAACCGTGGGCATCGCGTTCATCACGGCCACGTTCAACAATACGACCGTGACCATCACCGACACCAAGGGCGACACGCTGTGCTGGTCCAGCGCCGGCACGAGCGGGTTCAAGGGCAGCCGTAAGAGCACGCCCTTCGCCGGCCAGATGGCGGCCCAGCAGGCCGCCGAAAAGGCGCGGAAGTACGGCATGAAGGACGTCGAAGTCCGCGTGAAGGGTCCGGGCAGCGGCCGCGAAAGCGCGATCACGGCGCTGGAGGCCGCGGGCCTGAAGATCAAGTCGATCGAAGACATCACCCCCCTGCCCCACAACGGCTGCCGCCCGCGCAAGAAGCGCCGCGTGTAGGGTGCGTGAAACGCACCAAATGGGGCCCGCCGCGTCGCTTTACGATTAACACTGCTACATAACCACACGTCGATTCCTGGTGCGTTTCACGCACCCTACCAATCATGGCACGTTTTACTGGACCTGTTTGCCGTCTTTGTCGTCGCGACGGCTTGAAGCTGTTCCTCAAGGGCACGCGGTGCGATACGCCCAAGTGCGCCATCGAGCGCCGCGACACCCCGCCGGGCCAGCAGCAGAACCGCCGCGGCAAGCTGACCGACTACGGCACGCACCTGCGCGAGAAGCAGAAGGTGAAGCACTATTACGGCGTGCTGGAGCGCCAGTTCCGCCGCTACTTCGAACGTGCCGAGCACACCAAGGGCAACACGGGCGACGCCCTGATGGCGCTGCTCGAGCGCCGCTTGGACAATGTGGTCCATCGCCTGGGCTTCGGGCTCAGCCGCGCCGCCGCCCGGCAGTTGGTCGCCCATGGCCACGTCACGGTCAATGGCAAGCGAGTCAACGTGCCCAGCTACTTGGTTCGCGTGGGCGACGTCGTCCGCGTGAAGAACCGCGCGAAGAGTCTCGACCTGGTCCGCGGGCACATGGCCGAGAACTCGCGCGGCGTACCGGACTTCCTGTCGGTGACCAGCACCGATGTTCCCGAGGGCATCGTCGGCCGCCTGCCCGGCGCCGACGACGTGTCGCTTCCCGTCCAAACCCAGTTGATCGTCGAATTGTGCTCGCGTTAACCGCGCGGGTCATGCCTGCCGCGTCGCAGTAGGGTCGCGAATTCTTGGACACGCGCGCCGCGGTCGGGCCAACGGCTCGGCCGCACGCGGTTTGGACGGCAAGAATTCGCTGATTCCGTGGCGACGCCGCATTTTGAGGAGAGAACGATGCATATTCGTTGGCGCGGACTGGAGCTGCCCAGTCAGGTCATTTGCGACGCCGCGACGCTGACCGGCACGTACGGCAAGTTCATCGCCGAGCCGTTCGAGCGCGGCTTCGGCACCACTGTGGGCAACGGCCTGCGGCGGATCCTGCTGTCCAGCCTCGAGGGCAGCGCGGTTACGCAGATCAAGGTGCACAACGCCCAGCACGAGTTCACCACGATCGAAGGCGTGATGGAGGACGTGACCGACATCGTCCTCAATATCAAGAGCCTGATCGTCAAAAACCACAGCGACACGACCAAGGTGCTCCGCGTCGAGCGCCGCACCGCCGGCGAGATCCGCGCCCGCGACATTGAAGCGGACGAGTCGGTCGAGGTCATCAACAAAGACCTGCTCATCGCCACGCTGACGGCCGACGTGCCGTTTGTGGTCGAGATGGTCGTGGAGAACGGCCGCGGCTACGTGTCCAGCGTCGAGCACGGCGAGCAGATCCAGGAGATCGGCATCATCCCGATCGACGCGGTGTTCAGCCCCGTGACCCGCGTGCGTTACGACGTCGAGGAAACCCGCGTCGGCCAGAAGACGAACTACGACAAGCTGACGGTGGAGATTTGGACCGACGGCTCGCTGACGCCGGAAATGGCGCTGGTCGAGGCGGCCAAGATTCTGCGGAAGCACCTCACCCCGTTCGTGCAGTACACGCAACTGGGCCCGCAGGTGCACGCGGCCGCTCGCGGCGGCCAGCAGATGGGCGACGCGGCCCTCGAGGCGAAGCTCAACATGCCGCTGGCCGACCTGAACCTGTCGGTCCGGGCGAGCAATTGCCTGGAAAGCGAAAACATCATGACGGTTCGCGACCTCGTGAGCCGCAGCGAGGACCAATTGCTCGAGGTCCGCAACTTCGGCGAAACCACGCTCGCCGAGGTGCAGCAAAAGCTGCGCGACCTGGGCCTGCACCTGGGGATGCGAATCCCGGCTGCCGCCGCAGCGGCTTTTTAGTTTATTTCGGATTTCGGATTGCGGATTCGACGCACGGCGCCAACTGCAAATCCGCAATCCGCATTCCCCAATCCGCAATCGATTGTCGGAGCATCCGCCATGCGTCATCGTCGTAAGGGCCGCAAGTTCGGCCGCAATCCCAAGCATCAGCGGGCCCTGCTCCGCAGCTTGGCCAGCGCGCTGTTCCTCACCGAGCGGGACGCGGAGTTCGATCCCAATCCGCCCAAGGTGAAGGGCCGGATCATTACCACGATCGACAAGGCCAAGGAAGTCCGGCCGCTGGTGGAGAAGTGCATCACGATCGCGCGGAAGGGCCTGGCGGCCGAGGATGCGGCCAAGCAGTTCGGCACGAGCGCCGAACGCGGCTCCAGCGAGTGGAAGTCGTGGCGGGAAAGCGACAAGCACAAGCAGTGGGTGCAGGCGGTCGCCCCCGCGGTCGCGGCGCGGCGCCGTTGCGTGACGCTGCTGGGCGACAAGGGCGCCGTGCGGGCGTTGTTCGCCGAAGTGGCGCCGCGGTTCATGGATCGTCCCGGCGGCTACACGCGGATCGTGCGGATCGCCAAGCCGCGTCTCGGCGACGCCGGCGTGCAGGCCCTCCTGGAGTTCGTCGGGGTGCGCGACCGCGTGGTGCAGCGCAGCCAGCGGCCGTCGTTCGACGACGCGCCCGCGAACGAGCCGGCTACCGCTGGCGCAGCGGAGTAAAACGGAGTTGCCGGGTAGTTCGGCTTCCCAATTTAGCCGCCGGGATTGCCCGGCGCGGCCCGCGAGCGGGCCGGCTAAATGGGCCAATATGGGACTATTTCGGTCTATTTGGTTTCCGCCTAGCGCATGAAGTCGCGCGGATTCGACCTCACTGCCGCGGTTCGCATCATCTGCGTCGATATGGCGGCGCGCGTGCCGGAGTTGCGGCACATCGATATGCAGCGCGTCGGCGTCGGCCTGCGGCGCGCCCGGCATCGGGAGCCGCACGGCGTTTACGCGACGCTCACGCCGCTGCGCTTCGCCGAGGGCCGCCTGCACGCAATGCGTCGCGGCCGCCACTGGCGCATCCAGCCGCTGGTCGATGCGGCGGGTCGCGAGCTGCTGTATCTGCTCTGCTTCTACGTGCCGCGGTTTCTGGACCTGCCGCTCGAGGCAAAGCTGTCCACGATCGTGCACGAGCTGTGGCACATTGGCCCGGCGTTCGACGGCGACCTGCGGCGGCACGACGGCCGCTGCTACGCCCATGGCCCCTCGCAGCGCAAATACGACGCGGCCATGGACCGCCTGGCCCAGCGCTGGCTGGCGGCGGATCCGCCGCCGCATCTCTACGAGTTCCTCGGCCGCACGTACGACGAGCTGGCCGCCGAGCACGGCGCCATCCGCGGCGAGCGGTGGCCCGTGCCGCGGCTGGCGCCGGCGTGACGGCGAAGCGCTGGCCGCGGGGCTGCTAGCATGCGGCGGCGGCATTGCATTGACGCCAGGGGCCGCCAGAGCTATCGTCTGCGGGCATTTCGCTCCCGTGCACGCTACTTGTTAATCCATGTCGCACGCGTCGAATTCGAACGCTTGCCTGCGGACGCGCCGCGCCGCGCTGGTGGTGGGCGCTTGCGCACTGGCCGGCTGCCACGCCGCGTTCACCGCGCCGCCCGATGCGGCGCTCGACAAGTTATTGCGGCCGGTGACCACCTCGCCCGAGAGCGTGAAGCTCGAAATCTTCGAGGCGCGGATTCCCCTCGATCAGGACCGGCAGGTCGAGGCGCTCTGGGACCAGGTCGACGAGCTGTGCCTCGACCGCGACCTGCGCAGCCGGATGCTGGCCAACGGTCTTCGCGCCGGCGTGGTGGGCGGCTCGCTGCCCGACGAGCTCTCAAAGTTGCTTGGCCTGACGGCCAAGGCCAGCGACGCCCGTGAAAACGAGGTGGTGACGGCCGCCTCCGCCGTGCCGCGCGTGACGCAGCGCGTCATGCAACTCAACCGGCGCGATTCCAAGATCATTCAAGTCGGCGACCTGCGCGAGGAAGCCGAGATTCTGTTCAACGAGAACGGGCGCCTCGGCGGCAAAACCTATCGGCAGGTCGAGGGCCGCTACGAGCTGCGGGCCGAGTCGCTGCCGGGGCAGCGCGTGTCGGTGCGGCTCGTGCCGGAACTGCACCATGGGGAATTGCGAAACCGCGTTTCGGGCAGCGATCAGGGCATTTTCCTGTTGACCCCGTCGCGGGAGCGCGAGGCGTTCGAGCAGCTCGCCATATCCGCCGCGCTGCTGCCCGGCGAGATGCTGGTGGTGGGTTGCCTGCCGCAGGCCGAGTCCAGCCTGGGCGGCGTGCTGCACAGGGCCAGTGCCAACGGCCGCACCGAGCGGAAGTTTCTCGTCGTGCGGCTATTGGAGACGCCGCCCAGCGAGATTCTGGCGCGGAAGTGAACGGCTGCTGCGCCGTCATCCGCCCGTAATAGCCCCGACCAAGCTTGGTCGGGGCTGGCCTTGCGCCCCTCTCGATGGGTCGTCGAAAGTGCTACAATGCACGCACGAAATTCGGCGGCCCGTGCGTTGCAAGTTCCTTAGTTCGCTCTTGTTGGAGTTCCTCCCATGCCTCTGGTTCCCCTGCGTCTGTTGCTCGATCACGCCGCTGAAAACGATTACGGCCTGGCCGCCTTCAATGTGAACAACATGGAGCAGATCCAGGCGATCATGGAGGCCGCCCGCGAAACCGAATCGCCGGTCATTATCCAGGCCAGCCGGGGGGCGCGCGCCTACTCGCAGGACGCGTATCTGCGGCACCTCATGCTCGCGGCCGTCGAGCTCTACGAAGGCATTCCGATCGCCATGCACCAGGACCACGGCAACAGCCCGGCCACGTGCAAGAGCGCGATCGAGAACGGCTTCACCAGCGTGATGATGGACGGCTCGCTGAAAGAGGACGGCAAGACGCCGGCCGACTTCGACTACAACGTGCAGGTGACGCGCGAGGTGGCCGAGCTGGCCCACGCCGTGGGCGTGTCGGTCGAAGGCGAGCTGGGCTGCCTGGGTTCGCTGGAACACGGCGAGGGCGAGCAAGAGGACGGCCACGGCGCGGTGGGCAAGCTGTCGCACGATCAACTGCTGACCGACCCCGACGAGGCCGAGCGATTCGTCGCCGAGACGGGCGTCGACGCGCTGGCGGTCGCCATCGGCACCAGCCATGGCGCGTACAAGTTCACCAAGCCGCCGACCGGCGACGTGCTGGCGATCGATCGCATCGAAGAGATTCACCGCCGCCTGCCCAATTGCCACCTGGTGATGCACGGCTCGAGCAGCGTCGAGCAATACCTGCTGGACATCATCAACGCCAACGGCGGCAAGTTGAAGCCGACCTGGGGCGTGCCCGTCGAAGCGATCCAACGCGGCATCAAGAGCGGGGTGCGCAAGATCAACGTCGACACGGACTGCCGGCTGGCCATCACCGGCGCCATCCGCAAGGTGTTCACCGACACGCCGGAGAAGTTCGACCCGCGCGACTACCTGAAGCCCGCCCGCGAGGCGATGAAGAAAGTGTGCGTCGATCGCATGGTCGCCTTCGGCCAAGCGGGCAACGCGCCGAAGATCAAGCCGGTGTCGACCAGCAAGTTCGCGAGCTTCTACGCGACGGTGTAGAGCGCGTCGGGCGCCCCCGCGAGGTATAATGGCTGTATGAGCACTGCCGAGCGCCTGATTACCGCCGACGAATTGCTGCAGCTCCCCGAGGATGAGACGCAATGGTGCGAGCTGATTGACGGGGAGATCGTGCCGATGGCTCCGCCGGGGGGAATGCATGGGTTCGTGGGCGGTCGATTAATGGGCCTGCTCATCACGCATGTCAACCCTCATCGACTAGGGGCGGTGATGCTTGCGGAAACCGGATTCCTCGTGTCGCGAAATCCGGACACCGTGCTTGCTCCTGACATCTCGTTTATTCGGCGCGAGCGTCTCGCGGTCCTCGGCATCCCCAGGGGGTATTTTCCAGAAGCTCCCGCGCTCGTCGTCGAAGTCTTGTCGCCGGGCGATCGAGCGGGCAAAGTCGCAATGAAGTTGCGGCGCTGGTTTGCCGCCGGCGTCGAGCTGGCGTGGGTGGTCGACCCCGCCAAGCGAACCGTGGCGGTGTACCATTCTGCCGACAATGCTCGCGTGCTTGCGGAGCGCGACGTACTGAGCGGTGAAAATATCGTCCCCGGTTTCGAGTGCTCGATCGCGGTGTTGTTTGAGGATCTGTAAACGTCAGATTCGCCCTTTCTTGCCCGTCGAGGCCGTGCCATGATCCGTCGCGACGCGCGCCTGTCCGATGGATCAGCCGCCTGGATGCTCGTCTCGCAAGTCGAGCATGCCCGCATCAGCGAGCAATTGGCGCGCGAGCGCCTGCGCGAGACCGATTTCCCGTCGGTCGCGGTGCGCGACGAAGTCCTTGCCGCGATTGGCCATCACGACGACGGCTGGGAACTTTGGGAGCGGGCGCCCACGCTCGACGCGACGCTCGGCCGGCCGCTCGCGTTCACCGAGCTTGACCCCCGCGACGCGACCGCCGTGTGGTCGCGATCGATCGATGCGGCCGCGGCGATCGGCCCGCTCGCCGCGTGGATGGTCGCTGGTTACTTTCTGCGTCTGCTGGGCAAGTCGGATGCGCTCATCGAATTTCCCGAAGTCGCGGCCTGGCAGGCCGACGCGACGGCGCGGCGGCGGCCATGGCTCGCCGCCTGGCGGGACGCCCGGCCAGAGGTTCACACGCAGGAGATTGCCGAAGCGGCGTTCCAAGCCCTCTGGACCTTCGACGAAGTCAGCCTCTGGCTCTGCTGCACGTGCGTGGCCGACGAGCCGATTCCCTGTGCGGCGACGCCGCATCGCGCCGGCCGCGGCACGCCGTGGGAGATGGAGCTACAAACGACGGGCCCTCACCAGGCGACCGCGATGCCATGGCACTTTGCTAGCAAGGACACGCGCCTCGTCATTGGCGGCGTCATCGTCCCTGCGCGGCGTTACGCCGACGCGGCCGAACTGCTGGCCGCGGGCCGGGCCGCCGAGGTTGACTGGCAGCTTATCCGTCCGGCAAACTAGGGCCCCCCAGCTCGCCGCCGACGCTCGCCCCACCCCCCCGCACGGATGACATGGAGCATCTCACCGAAAGCCAACTGACGGTGATGCTCCTCTCGCTGGGACTGCTCATCGGGTCGGCCCGCATTCTCGGGGAGCTCGCGCAGCGGTTCCATCAGCCGACCATCCTCGGCGAGCTGCTGGCGGGCGTGCTGCTGGGGCCCACCGTGTTCGGCGCCGTGGCGCCTCGGTGGCAGTCGTTTCTGTTTCCCCTGGCGGGGCCCAATGCCGTCGTGCTGGACAGCATCGGCACGCTCGCCATCGTGCTGTTCCTGCTCGTCGCCGGCCTGGAAGTGGACCTGTCGATCGTTTGGAAGCAGGGCCGCACGGCGCTCAAGGTGGGCACGCTGGGCACGCTGGCGCCGTTTCTGCTGGGACTGGCCGGGGCATGGCTCATGCCCGCGGCCCTGGGACGGCAGCAGGACGCCGATCCGCTGATCTTCGCCCTGTTCCTGGCGACGGCCATGTCCATCTCGTCGTTGCCGGTGGTCGCCAAGACGCTGATGGACCTGAATCTCTACCGCACCGATTTGGGGATGATCGTCGTCAGCGCGGCGATCTTCAACGACCTCATCGGTTGGACGATTTTCGCAATCATCCTGGGCATGATCGGCGCCCACGCGTCCGGGTGGAGCATCGTCGAAACCATCTCGCTCACGCTTGTTTTTGCGGCTCTTATGCTCACCGCGGGGCGGTGGCTCGTGCACAGGGCGCTGCCGCACCTGCAAGCCTATTATCACTGGCCCGCGGGCGTGTTGGGATTCATCGTCACGCTCGGCCTGTTCGGCGCCGCCTTCACCGAGTTCATCGGCATCCACGCCATCTTCGGTTCGTTTATCGTGGGCGTGGCGCTGGGCGCTTCGACGCACTTGCAGGAGCGCACGCGCGTGATGATCGAGGAGTTCGTGTCCTTTATCTTCGCGCCGGTGTTCTTCGCCAGCATCGGGCTGCGGGTCAACTTTCTGACCAACTTCGACGCGCCGCTGGTGGGCACGGTGCTGGTCCTGGCCTGCGCGGGCAAGTTGCTGGGCGGCTACGTCGGCGCGCGCTGGGGCGGACTGTCCACGCGCGATCGCTGGGCCGTCAGCTTCGGCCTGAACGCCCGCGGCGCCATGGAGATCATCCTCGGGCTCTTGGCCCTCGAGGCGGGCGTGATCCGCCAACCGCTCTTCGTGGCTTTGGTCGTGATGGCGCTTTTCACGTCCGCCGTCAGCGGCCCGCTGATCCGCGCCACGATGCGCAAGCGGACCACGACGCGGAAGCTCACCGCCACGCTGTCGCCCAAGCTGTTCGTCCGCAATCTCCAGGCCACGACGCGTCGCGACGCCATCAGCGAGCTCGCCGAGCGTCTCGCCGCCCTCCGGCCCGAGTTTCCTCGCACGCAGGTCGAGCAGCTTGCCTGGCGTCGCGAGACGATTGCGGCCACCGGCATCGGCCACGGCGTGGCCCTGCCGCATGCGCGTTTGGAGCGCCTCGACGCGCCGCTCGTCGTGGCCGGCCTGTCGGAGCCGGGGATCGACTTCGATGCTCCCGACGGCCAGCCCGCTCACGCCATCTTTCTGATCGTGACGCCCCAGAGCGAGCCCGCGGCCCAACTCGATTTGTCGGCCGGCATCGCCTCATTGTTTCGCGATCCGCGGGCCCTGGATCGCGTGCTCCGCGCCAAGAATTTCACCGAGTTTCTCGCCGCGCTGAAGACGCTGGAACCCAAGCCGGGCCAAGCTCACGCGTGATCGGACGAAAGCCACCGGCAGAGCCGGTGGCTTGCAATCCGGGCACGGAACGTGCCCGCCAAGCAATTCCTTGTAAGGGCGAAACTCCGCAAAAACCATGGAGTTGAATGCGCTGGGGGCCATGTTTGCGGCTAGCAACCCGGGCGCTGCCGTGAGCCGAGCCTCCGATCGATTTTTCCCATTAGGAAAGAGGCAGAGGTGAAATCATGAACAAACTCCGAGTCTTCGGCGCGATCGCGCTGACCGGCTGGCTGGCGCCGATGGCTGCCGCACAAGAGGGGGCGCGGCCAGACGAGGCGCCGCCCACTGCGGCCACGCCGGCAGAAGAAGCGAGCGGCGACGCGGCGATTGGACAATTCGACGCTGATAGCGACGGCGTGCTCACGGGCGAGGAAATTCGCCAGGCCCGCGAGTTCCTGCAGGCGCTCCGCCGGGCGATTGGGGAGCGCCGCGACGAACGCGGCCCGCGTCCCCCGCGCGAGCGCGGCGACGAGGCGCGCCGCGGCTTCGGCGATCGCGGCCCCGGCGGCGACGGGGCTGCGGAGGATGGTGCCACCCGGCGTCCGCGCCGGGCGCGCGAAGCGGGCGAGCCCGGCGAGCCCGGCCCGCCCCGGCCAGGAGGCCCGCGCGATCCCGGCGTCCGGCCGATGGCGCTGTTCAACGAGTTCGATGCGGACTCCGACGGCCAGTTGAACCGCGAAGAATTCCGCGCCCTGATGGGCGCTCTGCGCGAGCGGCCTGGCTTTGGCGGCCCGCCGCGCGACGGCGATCCCGACGGCCCCGGCGATCGACCGGGCCGTGGTTTCGGGCGCCGCGGCGGTCCGCGCGGCGGCGATCCGGGACTTGACGGCCCACCGGCAGACGAGGGCGATCCGGGGCGGCGAGAACGCCGCCGCGGACGTGGGGGCGAAGGTCGCCCGCCGCGGGACGAAGCGGCGCCTGCGGAAACCGAAGCACCCCCATTCGAGCCCGAGGAGAGCCTGTAAAGCCGATCGCGACGATCGTATCGGCCGCCTTTTGCATCCCGCGGGTCGCTTCCAGTGCCCCGCGGGAGCAGGGGGGCACGCCCGAGTCTTCACAGGGCGTGGTTGAATTGTCGAGCGGTTTGGTTGCCCTCCACGCCCTGCGGAAGACCTGGGGCGTGCCCCCCAACCCGCCTGGCGCAGCGACGCGCCAATGGCCCGCCGCGAGCGGCGGGGCTAAATCGCCGGCCGCGGCGAAGTTTGCTGGGTCGAAAACGCCCAACTATAATGAACGGGCCTGCGCGGCGACGCCAACGCGTCTGCGCGGCGGCATTCGCTGCGGGCGTTTGCCTCTCCCACCGCCCCTTTCGCCCCGTCATGGCTTGCCGTGCGGGCGCTGCCGAACGAGCTTCCATGCACGGAACCAGCGTTTTGTCCCGAGCCCGCCTGATGGCGGCGGTCCTTATGGCGCTCGCGAGCGCCGCGACGGCGTGCGCCCAGGGCGACGCGGCCAGTCCGGCGCCCCAGTTTGGCCCCGGCGTGGTGACGACGATCGCGCCCGACCTGGATCGCGTCGACGCGATCAGCGTGCACGACGTCGTGGAGATCCGTTCGAACCAGCGGCTTCAGTGGGAGCCTTCGCGCTGGCTCACCTGGACCTCGTCGGTCGAAGCGCCCACCAGCCGCACGCTGTACGAGATGGCACAGAACGCCGCATACCTCCAGGACGTGTGGGCGTTGGAGTTCTCGTTCAAGCCATTGCGAATGATCGAGGTCGACGTTCCGCAGCGCGGCGGTCGCGTCGCGACCAGGCGCGTGATGTACCTGGTGTACCGCGTGCGCAACACGGGGGCGGGGCTCTCCGGCGTGGCGGGCGAGGACGGCGCGTTCAAAACGGCGGACTTCAGCCAGGACGAGGTGCGGTTCCTGCCCGAGTTCGTGCTGTCGAGCCAGAACCGCCAAGGCCCCGACAGCGCGATGCGCAAGGCGTATCTCGACCGGCTCGTCCCCGCCGCGATGGCTGCGATCGAGCGCCGCGAAATGGGCGGCCGCCGTTTGCTGAATAGCGTCGACATGGCCCAGCAGACCCTCCCCATCGAAGACGGCCGCACGCAGCGCGGCCTGTGGGGCGTGGCGATGTGGGAGGACGTGGATCCCGAGCTGGATTTCTTCTCGATCTACGTAGGCGGGTTGACCAATGCCTACAAGTGGGAGGATCCCGAGGGCGCCTACCAGGCGGGCGATCCGCCCGCGACGGGTCGCCGTTTTGCCCGCAAGAAGCTGCAGTTGAATTTCTGGCGCCCTGGCGACGAGCGGGACCCCGACGAGCGGGAAATCCGCTTTGGCGTCGCCCCCGGCGAAGGCGCGCTATACGACGCCGGCGAAGGCGTTGCCTACCAGTGGGTTTACCGGTAAAATCACCGGGCTCTGAAGAAGGCTGTAGGCTGTAGACCGTAGGCTGCAGGCGCAATGCCTGGAAGCTGGTCTCTCGCGTATTTTGCCTACAGCCTACAGCCTACAGCCTAAGGTCTTCCTTCCATGGCACATAAAAAGGGTCAGGGTTCCAGCAAGAACGGGCGCGACTCGAACGCCCAGCGCCGCGGCGTGAAGCGGTTCGGCGGCGAGAAGGTTACCGCCGGCAGCATCATCGTCCGGCAGGTCGGCACCAAGTTCCACGCCGGCAAGAACGTCGGCCAGGGCCGCGATTACACGCTGTTCGCCCTGGTGGACGGCCAGGTGAAGTTCGACCGCGAAGGCCGCCGCGTAAACATCCTGCCGACGCCGTCGGAGAACTGAGCGCGCTTGACGCAATCTTTGAATTCACGCACAGGGATGCGCCGATGCGGTGCATCCCTTTTTTTGTTTGTCGTGCTCCAACGAAAGACAGAATGTGAACTGTTTGATGTGAAATTGATGATGTCAGAATAGAATTCTCTGACATCATCAATCTCACATTTCACATCGTACATTCCCCCATGTTCGTCGATCGCGTCACCATCGAAGTCGAGTCCGGCCGGGGAGGCGACGGGTGCGTCAGCTTTCGGCGCGAGAAGTACGTGCCGCGCGGCGGACCGGACGGCGGCGACGGCGGCGATGGCGGTAGCGTGATTGTCGTCGCCGCGCCGGGCGTCGATAGCCTCGCGGCGCTCGTGCATCGCAAACACTGGCGAGCCGCGTCCGGCACGGCCGGCAGCGGCAGCAATCGCCACGGCGCCAAGGCGGAGGATCTCATCATCCGCGTGCCGCCGGGCACCGTGCTGATCGACGCCGAGGGCGACTTCGTGCTGAAGGATCTCGCCGAGTCCGGCGCCACGGTGTACGCCGCCCGCGGCGGCGGCGGCGGCAAGGGGAATTCGCGGTTCAAGAGCTCCACGAACCAGGCCCCCCGGCAGCACACGCGCGGCGGGGAAAGCGAAAAGCGGCGGATCACGTTCGAACTGAAAGTGATCGCCGACGTCGGCCTGCTCGGCAAGCCCAACGCCGGCAAGAGCACGCTGCTGAGCCGCGTCTCCCGGGCCCGGCCGGAGATCGCCGATTACCCCTTCACCACCAAGATTCCCAACCTCGGCATCGTGCAGATCGACATGGATCGATCGCTGGTGATGGCGGACATTCCGGGGTTGATCGAAGGCGCTCACGCTGGCGCCGGGCTGGGGCACGAATTCCTGCGGCACGTCGAACGCACGCGCGTGCTGGTGCACCTCGTCGAACCGGCGCCGATGGACGGAACCGATCCGATCGAAAACTACCGCGCGATCCGCGGCGAGCTGGCCCAGTACAGCGCGGACCTGGCCCGGCGGCCCGAGCTGGTTGCCGTGAGCAAAGGCGAGCTGCCCGGCGCCGAGGACGTTCGCCAGCGATTGGCCGACGAAGTCGGCGGCGAGGTCTTGCTGTTCTCCAGCGTCACCGGCAACGGACTCAACGCACTCATGTCGCGCACCTACGCCATGCTCGAGGAAGCCCGCGCCGCCGAGGCTGCCGCGGAGTCCGTACGATGAACGGCGCGGGCCTGGGATCGCGCGATCTCTTGGCGATCGACGTCGGGTCGAGCTGCATCAAACTGGGCTGGTTCCGCGCGGCAGGCGATTGTGCGTCGCAGCCCTCGGCGAGCGGATTGGCGATCGCTGCGGCGCCGCTGGCCGTCCCCGACGAGACGGTCCGCATCGAACATCGCGGCCGCGACGTCGATGCTTGGGGCGGGGAGCTTGATCGATGGTTGGAGCAGTCGCTGGTTGCACGGGACTCGTGGTGCCTGATCGGCTCGGTGCAACCCAAGATTGCGCTGGCCATTGTCGCGCGGCTTCAGTCGCGCCGATGGGATCGCTTGCAAACGCTCGCCGCCGCGGACCTGCCGCTGGAGATTCGCACCACCGAGCCGGGCCGCGTGGGGATCGATCGCATTTTGGACGCCGTGGCCGTCAATCGCGTGCGGCGTCCCGGAACGCCGGCGATCATCGTCGACATGGGCACGGCGATCACCGTGGACCTGGTGGGCGCCGACGGCGCGTTCGAAGGCGGCGCCATCTTCGCGGGACCGGTGCTTGGGCTGAGCGCTTTGCACACGGGCACGGCCTCGCTGCCGCCGTTGGGGCTTGACGGGACGCGCCCGCCTCCCTCGTCGCTGGGGAAATCGACCGAGGACGCCCTCGCCGCGGGAGCATTTTGGGGCGCGGCCGGCGCTGTGCGCGAGCTGGTCCGCCGCACCGCAGAACTCGTCGGCGGCGCCGCGGAGTTCTATCTCACCGGCGGCGGCGCCGCGGGCTACGCCGGCGTGCTCGATGTCAATGGCCGCTCGCCGCGGTACGTGCCGTACCTGGTTCTTTCCGGCATCCGCGTCGTTGCCGAGGAGTTCGCACGGTGACGCTCTCGGCCCCCGGTTGCGCCGCGTCGGCGAGCTTGCTTACGCCCCCAGGACGCGGGGCGATCGCCGTGATCGCGGCCGAAGGGACGGCGGCGTTGGAGGCCGTCGCGGTGCACTTTCGCGCGGCCAATCGCCGACGGCTTCGCGAGCAGACGATCAACGCCATCGTGTTTGGCCGCTGGATCGATGAGCCGACGAGCAGCGACGGCGATGCGTTACGCGGCGAAGAGGTGGTCGTGTGCCGCACGGGAGCGTCGCAAGTCGAGGTCCACTGCCACGGCGGCGTCGCGGCCGCGGAGCGCATCCTGACCGCGCTGGCCCGCGCTGGCTGTCGCGTTGAGTCGTGGACTGATTGGATTGGCTCCCACGCCGCTTGCCCGATCGAGGCGGAAGCCAAGATCGCACTGGCAGCCGCTCCGACGCTCCGCACGGCGGCCCTCTTGCTCGATCAGCAGGGCGGCGCATTACGCCGCGAGATCGAGGCGATCCGTGCCGACCTGCTCAGCGCGCCGGCGGCATCGTCCGAAGCCGCCCGTCACCGCCTGGCCAGGCTCCTCGACGGCAGCGACTACGGCCGCCGGCTTACCCGACCTTGGGACGTCGCCATCGCCGGCCGCCCGAATGTCGGCAAAAGCAGTCTCATCAATGCGCTGGTTGGCTACCAGCGGGCCATCGTCTTTGATCAGCCCGGGACGACGCGCGACGTGCTCGCTGCCGAAACGGCGATCGACGGCTGGCCGGTGCGATTGTGCGACTCCGCGGGCCTGCGCACGACCGATGATGAACTCGAGGCCGCGGGCGTCGACCTCGCCCGGCGGCAGCTTGCGCGGGCGGACCTGGTGCTGTGGGTCCTCGACGCCGCGGAACTCGGACCTCGTGACGTCGCCGGCGTCGGCGCCATGGCCGAGCGCGCCGTGCAGCAGGAAGCCGGCGGCCACGTTGCGTCGGCCCCGCTCGTGGTGCTGAACAAGATCGACCTGGTCGGTCCCTCGCCCGCGCCGCTGCCGCCGAACGTCGCCGCCGTGAGCGCCCTCACGGGGGACGGTCTCGAGCGGCTGCTCGCGGCGATGTCGCAGCGGCTCGTACCCGAACCGCCGGCGGAGGGGCAGGCGGTGCTGTTTACGGAACGCCAGGTCGCGTGGGTGCGGGCGGCCCAGCGGTGCGTGGATGCCGGCGATGGGACCGGGGCCGCGAGGGCGCTCGCGCAGTTGTTGGCCGGTGCGCCGGCGGGGCGTTCGGCGATGTAAGCAGAGACGCGTCGACGCGAGCCGCCTCGACTACGTCTGGGGTGGTCGAAGCGGCTCGCTTCGACGCCTGCTGGCCAGGCAGGGCAACCTGGCCGCTGCTTTTCTGAGATTCCTCCGGCAACGCCCCCGACGCCAGCAATTGTTGCCGTCTCGGTTTGCCTTTCGCCCGCGGATTCTTGGGAATAATCCGCACATTTTCTGCGATGCGCGTAACCGTAGCCGCCGATAACGGAAAAAGGCTGCAGAGGCGCCGCGCGGGATTGGACGCGCAAGCGGGCGCCTCGAACCGAGAGCGATGTTTGGCACGCGCCGCCCGCAAGTCGGCGCGCCACAACGCCGAGCACGCCGGTGATCCACAGCACATTGGGCGCTTGGGAACAGCGCCCCGGAGGATAACGTCATGTCAGGGGGGACTTTTGGACTGGCGCGCACGCTGCGCGCGCGGACGCTTGCGCTGCGTCTTTTGGGCGGCCTGCTAGTCGCCGGTGCCGGGACCCATGTCGCGGCGGCCGACGATCCCTGCGCGGCCGAGCCGCAGGAAAGGTCGATTCTCGTCGGCACCGCGGTTGCATCGGACGACCCGCACGTGCTCGCCGCCTCGGAGGAGGAGGGCGGCGAACCTCTCGAGCCGATCTCCACGACGACTCCCTACGCGCCGGATCCCGCCGGGCCGATCGCCGACGAGTACGAGTCGCGCGTGCCCGAGCTCGATGAAGAATACTACGAGGATGTGACCGACGGTATCGACGAAGAGATGGCCGTTGTCGACGATCTCGCGGAGCCGCCGTCTGAGGGTTTCGCCGACGAGGCGTCGCTTCCTAGAGATCCCGGCGTGACGATCCAGGCCTCGAGCTTTCATGGCGTGACGCCCGGCGTCACGACGCGCGCCGCGCTGCTCCGTGCCTGGGGCCGGCCCTCCGCAGGCGCCGGCAGCGGCGCCCGCATTGTTTACGCGTTGGAGAACTTTCCGGTCGTGACGATCACGCTCGCGGCCGATCGAGTCGCGGCGCTCCGCATCGAGCTGCCCAGGGCGCTCGAGCCGGACGTGCTGATCGAAAAGCTGGGACTGGCGACAGTTCCTCCGGCCGAGGTCGTGGACCTGGCCGGCGTTCCGGTGTCGACGACGTTTCCCGAGCGCGGCGTTACGTTCGTGCATCGCGCCTCCGACACATCGACCACGGTGACTGACGAAGAGGACCCGATGGCCGTGGTGGCCGACCATCGCGTTCGCGTGCTGGTGCTGCGGCCGATCGAGGCGGAGGCGTTCGTTCTCCGCGCCTTGCATGCCGATCCGAACAACTATGGCGACCGCATCGACGACCTGGAAACCGCCCTGCGCTATGACAATCGCAGCGCCGCCGCCCGGGCGCTGCTCGCCCAGATCAAGTTGGCGGTCGGCAGCGCGGTGACTGCCGAGCAACTCGCCCGCGAGGCGGTCGACCTGCAGCCTCGCAACGACGATTACCGGCTGCTGTGGGCCAAGTGCCTGACGCGACTGGCCCGTTACGACGAAGCCGTGGAGCAAACGCGCCTGGTGCTGGAGAGCACCGCCGTGACGCCGCTGCTCCGCGCCAAGGCGCTGAGCCACATGGGTGCGCTCGCGGCGCTGGGCTCGCGCGAAGTGCAACAGCGCGCAATACCGCTTCAGGAGAAGGCGATCGAACAGGCCGATCAGCTCGTCACGAGCCACGATGATACGATCCGCATTGCAGCCCAGCAGACGCTGGTGGACGCCCACCTGGCCATCGCCGAACGCGTGGCCGTGGGCGACTGGGAGGAGAAGGCCGAGTTCGTGGGCCAGTGGATTTCTCGCGCGTCGGCGCTGTCCGAGCAGCTCATTCAGTCGGGCGAGGCCGATGTGTCGCTACGGCTGCAAGTGGCGCAGACGGCGCTTGTTGCGGGAGCGAAGCTGAAGCCTCCCATCGACCCGGCGCCGTGGATCGTCGAAGCCGAACAGGCCGTTCGCCAACTGCAGTCGGAAACCGATGACGAGCAGGCCGGCGCGAATCTCGATTGGCAGCTTGGGCTCGCATACCTGTACGCCGCCGAGATTTCGCATCGTCGCGTCGATGCGGGCGCGGCCCTCAAGTATGGCGCCCTGGCCGAGCAAGCGATCAAGCCCGCGTTGGGACTGCGCGAGCAATTGCCGGACACGGACTTTGTGCTCGGTCGGCTGTATTTCCAGGTTGGCGCCGTCCATGCGGTGCACCGTGCGGATCACGAGAAGGCTTGCCAGTGGTACGACCGGGCGATTGCCCCGCTGTCGCGACCGACGCCGGTTACGCCGTTGGCGGCGCCGGGAACGCATGGCGACGCCCTGGTCAGCATGGCCGTCTCCTACTGGGAGGTGGGCGATCGCGAGCGTGCGTACCAACTGACGGCGGCTGGCCTCGAACTGGTGGAGCAAGGCGTGTCCGAAGGGCTGCTGCCGGCCGATGCGATCGAGGTGCCCCGGAGCAACTTCCTGGCCATGAGCCGGGCGCTCGGCAAGATCGACCTTGCTACCCCCGTCCAGGCGACGCAGGTGGCCGACGCGCAGCCGGCGACGACGCCGACGACGCAACAGGCGTCGCGCGGCTCGCAGACGCAGCGCAAGCAGGTGCACACCGCGACGCGGCGCAACGCCACGGGCTCCGCCGTACGGCGACGTTAGGAATGAACAGCATTAACGACGTTTAAGTCTCCGGCTCCCTCCCCTCGGTGGGGAGGGCTGGGAGAGGGGACGAAGCGGGTACACGCGCGACGCGATGGATCGCGTGGACCTTCTCCTCACCCGCGAGACGGCGCGTCCTCTCGCGGAGCGAGAGGTCTACACTGGCGGGGGCAGCGGGTAGAATGGCGCACGGCCATTGCACTGTTGCTCGAGTCCCGCGATGCGTCTGTTTCAGCCTGCCGATTATGGTCCCGTACTAGCGCCGCTGGTGAGTGGCGAGCGCAATCGACCGCTCGATCGCGGCCGGCCCGATCCCGGGCTGCGCAGTTCACTGCAACTCGCGACTGTGGACGCGGCCTACGCCCATGCCCCGCTGGCCGATGCGGAGATGGCCGCGGCGAGCCTTGCGGGCCTGTGGCTGGTGCATGACTTTCTCGACGAGTCGCACGCGATCAGCCAGAACATCGATGCGCCGACAGGTTCGTTCTGGCACGGCATCATGCATCGCCGCGAAGGAGACTTCTCGAACGCGAAGTATTGGTTCCGCCGGGTTGGCGCCCACGAGGTCTTGGACGAGTTAGGCGCAGCGGTCGCCGCCTTGGGCCGCGACGAGGCGACATGGGCCTGTGCCGAGCGGCTGGCGCCGGGCGGTCGGTTTGACCCTTACGCGATGGTCGACATGTGCCAGAACGCACGCCGCGCGGCCGGCCCCGAGGGGAACTTGTGCCGCCGCGTTCAACAGGCGGAGTGGGAGCTGCTCTTCGACTTCTGCTACCGCTGTGCGGTCGGGACGTAGCGCTCCGCTGTGTGCGCCCCCGACGGCGCGCTGGCGTGCCCCTTCGCGTCATAGGCCTGGCTTATCGGCACTATTGCGATTTTGCAGCGGGCTGGCCATGGTCCCAACCTTGCGGGGCAGCGCGGAAACTCGATACTTAATCGTTACTCGATTGCGCGGGTCCGGCAGGCGCCGGCTGCTGCGATTCCCCGCGTCGCTTTCCTTTGACATCGATCCCCTGCAGTGAAAGGTTAAATGCCATGGGCCGTTCCGGAGCCGTGACGTTCAAAGGTACGCCGCTGACCCTCGCCGGCAATGAAGTGAAAGTCGGCAGCCCCGCCCCGGACTTCAAGCTGCACTATTTCGAAGGCGGCCTGAAGGAGCTGACGCTCGCCGACGTCAAGGGCAAGCCCACGATCATCAGCGTCGTGCCGTCGCTCGACACGCCCGTTTGCCAGCTCCAAACGAAGACCTTCAACACGAAGCTGGGCGAGCTGGGCGACAAGGTTCATGCCCTGACCGTGAGCCTCGATCTTCCCTTCGCGCAGAATCGCTTCTGCGGCGCCGAGGGCATCAAGAATCTGCGCACCGGCAGCGATTACCAGGACCGCAACTTCGGCAACAGCTACGGCACGCTGATCGAAGAGCTGAAGATTCTCAGCCGCGCCGTGTTCGTGCTGGATAAGGACGGCAAGGTCGTGTACGCCCAGTACGTGCCCGAAGTCGCCAGCGAACCAGAGTACGAGCCGGCGCTCGCCGCGCTGCAGGCCGCGCTCTAGAGAGACCTCAGCAGCGGCGTGCCGTGGGGCGCCAGCCGCCCTTACTGCCGGCGCCGGCCGGCACGGCCCGACCAATCCCGCCAGAATCCTGCCCCATCATTTCCCGCCCGGTATCCCCCAGGAGCCCATCCCATGACTTCGCTTGTTCAAAAATCTGCGCCCCCGTTCACAACCCAGGCCGTCATGGCCGACGGAACGTTTCAAGACGTTTCGCTCGACGATTATCGCGGCCAGTACGTCGTGCTGTTTTTCTACCCGCTGGACTTCACGTTCGTGTGTCCGACCGAGATTATCGCGTTTTCGGACGCCGTCGATCAATTTGCCGGCCGCGGCGTGCAACTCTTGAGCTGTTCGATCGACAGCGTTTATACGCACCTGGCCTGGCGCCAGCGTTCGCGCGAGGAAGGCGGGTTGGGCGCCGTCGAGTTCCCGATGCTGAGCGATCTGAGCAAGCAGATTGCGACGGAGTACGGCGTGCTGCTGGAAAGCGGCGTGTCGTTGCGAGGCCTGTTTCTGATCGACAAGCAGGGCGCCGTCCGGCACCAGGTGATCAACGACCTTCCGCTGGGCCGTAGCGTGGATGAAGCGCTGCGGATGGTCGACGCGCTCCGGTTCTTCGAGGAGCACGGCGAGGTGTGCCCCGCCAATTGGCGGCGCGGCGCGCCGACGATCAAGCCCGATCCGGTGAGCAGCCGGGAGTATTTCGAGCAAGTCAACCTGCAAACCGCCGGTTGACGCGCCCCTGATGTGAAATGGCAGCTTGCTCGCGCCGCTGCCGGCATCCGCGGCAGCGGCGCACGGCGCATCCTTGTGGAGTCCTGCAGCTATGGGTCGATTTGTCGTTATCGTCGTCATCCTGCTGGCGATTGCCTTTCTGGCGAACAAGTACCTCATTCAGGGCGGCGATCCGCGCCCCGCGGACCCGCAGCAGACAGAGGCGGGCGACGCGGCCGCAGACGCCGCCGATGATGCTTCGTCGCCGGTCACCGAAGAAGAAGCGGTGGAGGCCGACGCCGAGGCGGCCGTAGCGGACGCCGTCCCGGACGTCGACGTGAACACCGACGTGCCGGCCGAGGAGATCGCTAGCGCGGCGCCCGACATTGTCGAAGCGACGACCGACGTCACCGGCGAAGAGCTGACCGAGGCGCTGCCCGAAGAGGAGATCGACATCCTCGATCCGTCGCTCACCGCGGGCATCCCGACCGACGGCCCGCTGACGATGGCGGACATCGAACAGTGGCTGGCCAATCCCAAGAACCACGCCGTGCTCAAGCCGATCCTGCCGCTCGGTCTGCGGGCTGGTCAGGACGCGATCAAGGGCCTCGAGGAGAATCCGCTCACCCGCGCCAAGATCGAGCTGGGCCGGCAGTTGTACTTCGATCAACGCCTGTCGTCGGATGCCTCGATTAGCTGCGCGAGCTGCCATGACCCCGACGCGGGCTTCGCCTCGCACGACCGGTTCGGCATCGGCGTGGGCCAGCAGATGGGCGGCCGCAACTCGCCGGTGGCCTACAACCGGATCGTGAGCGACGTGCAGTTCTGGGATGGCCGCGCCCCCACGCTCGAGGAGCAGGCCAAGGGTCCGATCGCCAATCCGATTGAAATGTCCAACACACACGAGGCTTGCGTCGCCTCGCTCCGGCAGGTGCCGGGCTACGTGCTGCAGTTCAACTCGATTTTCGAGGACGGCCTGACGATCGACAACGCCGCCCGCGCGATCGCCTCGTTCGAACGCGCGCTGGTCACCGGCCCCGCGCCGTGGGATGTTTACAAGGAGCTGACCGACTTCGAGGCGGCCTACGCCGTCGACATCGAGGATCTGGAAGCGCTCCAGGAGGACGATCCCGAGCTGTACAAGGAGTACACGGATCTCAAGCAGCTCGCCGAGGAGCATCCGATCAGCGACAGCGCAATTCGCGGCGGCGAGCTGTTCTTCAGCGACAAGAGCGGGTGCACGGCCTGCCACGTGGGCGCCAACTTCACCGACGAGCTGTACCACAACCTCGGCGTGGGCATGGACGCCGAGGAGCCCGACCTGGGCCGTTTCGTCATCACGAACGAGGAACAGGATCGCGGCGCGTTTAAGACGCCCACGGTCCGCAACGTCGCGCTCACCGGGCCGTACATGCACGACGGCTCGCAGGAGACGCTCGAAGAAGTCGTCGAGTGGTACGTCAAAGGAGGCCACCCGAACCCGTGGCTCGACGAGAAGGTGAAGAAGCTCGAGCTCACCGATCAGGACAAGCAGGACCTCGTCGCGTTCATGGTTGAGGGGCTCACGGGCACGTTCCCCAAGGTGGAGCGCACCAAGCTGCCGCCCGATCCGGCCGCCGCGGCGGAGAACGCGGTCGAAAACGCGGAGGCCGAGGAAGCGGTGAGCGGTTGAGCGGCCTGCAGCGAAGCGAGGTGCGGCGTGGCGCCCCGGCGACCAGGTTGGTCGCGGCTATTGGGGCGTCCGTTTGGGCGTGGAGTCACTGCGACTCACGCTTAGCCGCGAGCCTACGGCTCGCAGGTGATGCGGCGACCGACGCACCGTCCCCTCCCCCGCTCATCGACGACGTGTACGTCGATCACGCGCGCGTCGATAATCCGGTCGCCCTCGAGCGTCTTGTCGCCGGCGGCGGTGCGCCCGATCGTCTGCACGCGAAACCGCGTGCGGAGGGCGTGCATCAGCCAGCGCCGCACGAGCTTGCGCGTCGGCGGCAGCAGCAGCAGGATTCCCAGCACGTCCGACAGCACGCCGGGAATCACCCAGAGCACGCCGGCGGCGCCGATCAGCAGCCCGTCGAACATCTCGGCCGCGGGCAGCACGCCGTGGGCGAGCTGCGAGCGCACGCGCATCGCCGCCCGCCAGCCCTCGAAGCGGGCGATCGCGGCGCCGACCATTCCGGCGCCCAGGACGAGTAGCAGCGTGGGGATCCAGCCGATCCAGTTGCCGAGCTTGAATAGCAGCGTCAGCTCGATGATCGGCAAGAGCAGAAACAACAACAGGAAGAGTGGCAGCATGCCGTAATCCTATCGCCGGCGTGGCGGCCGGCAACACGGCCCATGTTGATGGCAGATCGTCACTGGCAGACGCCGCTCACGTTCATCCTCTGGTCCCCTCCCCTTGATGGGGAGGGCTAGGGGTGTTGTCGAGGGTAAACGCGCTGCCGCGAAACGCTTGGGCGCGGTTGCTTCTGGCGAGCGGCGCGAAGCGTGTACCCGCTTCCTCCCCCCTCCCCAGCCCTCCCCGCCGAGGGGAGGGAGCCGGAGGCTTGTTTCGTTGGCGGCGCCTTCGCTGATTTAGGGGACGTGCCAGGAACATTGGCCACTCGCGCACCGAAGAATGC
>CAYSFP010000057.1:0-18592 GCA_964430075.1 uncultured Planctomycetaceae bacterium
TACAAAAGACAAACCGCGTAATAGGTTACGAAAATTCAAGTGCCATTCGCATAGCTCCGTGAGATCGCAGGAAATTCGGCGAGCAGCGCAGGTCTTACCGAGCGTCTCCTGACTCCGAGAATAAGGTCCTCAAGATTCCTAATTCCCCGCGAACAAAGATTTGAGCCAAGTCTGCTAGTTGGTATCGGACGCCGCGAATAGTCAGTGGTGCACTTTCCAGGCAATGCAAGGCTCCGCTGCCTTTTTCGTCGACGACATCAAATGCCTGAACCATCGCCTCTTCGAACTCGGACGGTGAGATGCCTCGCTCGCTCAAAGCCTCGGCGATTGGCTCAATTGAGAATTCAATCTCGGGTTCATCTTCCATCTTAGTACCTTTGTGTTTCTCTCCTTCCGACCTTGGCGTCCTTGGCGGTTAATCCCTTTCTTCCTGCAGCAGATCGAGCGCCGCCGTCGCGAACACCGTCACGCCGGTCGTGATCGTCCCGTCGATCTCCGGGTAGTACAGCGGCGAGTGGAGCGACGGCTCCGTGGCGCCGTTCTGGCGATACCTGGCCAGCCGTTCGGGGCTGATCGAGCCGACGCTGATCATCGCGATCGGCACGCCGGCGCCGCCGAAGCGGCCAAAATCCTCGCCGCCCATCGACGGTTCGGCTTCCTCGACGTTGTCCTTGCCGATCACGCCGCCGATCGCCTTCTCCAGCCGGGTCACGAGCTCCGGGTCGTTGTACAACGCTGGCGTGCCGTCGGAGACTTCGATCGTCGGCTCGGCGGCTCCCGAGCTTTCCGCCTGGGCCTTCGCCTTGCGGCGGATGGCGTCGATGAGCTGCTTGCGCACCTCGGGCGTGAAGCTCCGCACGGTGAGTTGCAGCTTGCAGTCGTCGCCGATGATGTTGTGCTTCGTGCCGCCGTGGATAGCGCCGACGGTCACCACCGCGGGCTCGATCGGCTTCACCTCGCGGCTGACGATCGTCTGCACGTCGAGCACCAGCCGGGCGGCGATCACAATGGGGTCGACCGTCATATGCGGGTACGCCCCGTGGCCGCCGCGGCCGTGGATCGTGATGTCGACGCTGTCGACGTTGGCCAGCGCGTAGCCGCCGCGCAGGGCGGTGCGGCCGGTCTCGCGATCGGCCGCTACGTGCAGCGCCACCGCGTAGTTGGGCCGGGCGAAGCGGGCGAATAGTCCGTCGTTGAGCATCGCCTCGGCGCCGCCGCCGCGCTCCTCGGCGGGCTGGAAAATGGGCATGAGCGTGCCGCGCCACTGGTCCTTGTGCGCCGCGAGATAGCGGAGCGTGCCCACGAGATTCGTCATGTGCATATCGTGCCCGCAGGCGTGCATGACGCCGACCACCGCGCCGCGGGCGTCGGTCACCTTCACTTTCGAGGCATAGTCGCGGCCGGTTTCTTCGACCACCGGCAGGGCGTCCATATCGGCCCGCAGCATCACAGTCGGGCCGTCGCCGTTCTTGAGAATGCCGACGACGCCATGGCCGCCGACTTTTTCCGTTGTTTCGAACCCGAGCCGCCGCAGTTCGGCGGCCATCTTGGCGGCGGTCTTCTCTTCCTGGAACGAGAGCTCGGGGGATTGGTGGAGGTCTTTATAGAAGTCGGCCAGTGCGGGGAGCTCGTCCTTGAGCCAGGTTTGGGGGGATTCGGCGTGAGCAGTGGACGCGCAGATCAACACGAGCACCAGCGCGGCGCGCGAAATCCTCCGCCCCCCTCCCCTTGATGGGGAGGGGTTGGGGGAGGGGTGAGGCGCCGGGTACCCGCTTCGCCCCCTCCCCAGCCCTCCCCACAAGGGGGAGGGAGCCGGAGGTCTTGCTTCGCACTCGCCTTTTTTCGCGGAAGCGGTGATTCGATTGCAGACGCCCATCGCCTTTGCTAAACTCGCTCGCATCATCAGACCGTTCTCGTTATTGGAGCCGCTGCGGGTTCATCGCCTGGCAGCGGCTCCTTTATTTTTGGCTGTCGGCTCGTGGCCGTCGGCTGTCGGCTGTCGGCCAGAATGAATCTAGGCGCTGCGCATGGTCCACGCGCCGGACTGCACCAGCGCGTCGAGCTTCGGCACGATGCCGCGCATCGCTCGCCCGCGGTGGCTGAGGACGCTCTTGACCGTCGGCCCCAGCTCGCCGAACGTGCGGTGCAGTTCGACCACTTCGAACAACGGATCATACCCGAAGCCGTTCGACCCTGCCGGGGTAAAGCGGATGCGGCCGCTGCACACGTCGGCGCACTCGGCGCGAATCGCACCGGTCGGATCGGCGACGGCCACATGGCAAACATACCTCGCGGTGCGCTTCTCCAAGGGCAAGTCGCCCAGCTCCTGGAGTAACCGGGCGTTGTTCGCGGCGTCGCCGGCGTTCTCGCCAGCAAAACGGGCCGAATAGACGCCCGGCTGCCCGCCCAGGGCGGCGACCTCCAGCCCGCTGTCGTCGGCGAGAACCCAGCAGCCCAGCCGCCGGGCGTACTCGCTGGCCTTGGCGCGGGCGTTGGCGGCGAACGTGTCGCCCTCCTCGACGACTTCCGCCTGCGGCGGGAAGTCCTTCAACGTGCGGACCACGAAGCCGTGCGGAGCGAGCAGCTCGGCCAGCTCGCGGCCTTTGCCGGCGTTCGTCGTGCCGATGACGAGGGGGTAGGACGCAACAGGCATGGCGCGCGTAGGGTGCGTGAAACGCACCATCGTACGCGAACGGTGCGTTTCACGCACCCTACTGACGCGCGTACGCGGCGCCGATCGATTCCTTCGGCGCCACAATCGGCTGCGGCTGAATGTCGAACGGCAGTCCGACGAATCGCTTGGGATGAAACCCGTCAGCCAGGCCTTCGGTGTAGTGCGCCGTAAACTGCTGCATGATCTTCGCCTGGTTCTGCTCCACTTGCTGCGCTTCGGAGGGCTCGAGACCAAGCTCCTGATAGGCCGGCTTTTCAAAGCCGACGTTCGGCGTCGCGGCGCCAAACACGCTCACGATGATCTGCGCCTCGCGGGTGGCCGGCAGCAGGCGCCCGTCTTCCAGTTCCTGCATCTGGTCGAACGCGCCGATCGTCACATAACTTTGGTCGCGATCGTGGAACTCGTACGCCTCCCAACCCTTACTGCGGAGCGCCACGGCGAGCTTGTGGGCATTCTCGCCAGCCACGGCGAGAGAGGTCGCGCCTCCCAGACGCATGCGGCCGCTGGCGGGATCGTCGGCCGCCCTGACCAGCGAACTGCGACCGCGGAATGTCGCCACCTTGATCGTGTACTTGCCGGGGCACTTCAGCAGCGAGTGTTTCAGGTCGCGGTTCCACTTGACCACTTCGGGATCGAGCCCCGGCGTGAAGTACTCGCGCGGCAGAAGCGGATTGCGCGAAATGAACGCGTGGCTCATCGGCCCCATGGGACCGTTCTTGCCGACCGTTTTCTTGAGCGACTCGTAAAACTCCCGCCAATGCGCCAGGCTCCGCGACGTTTCGCCGGGAGCAGTGGCCTGCAGGCAATCCGGCTCGATGGTCTTGATCCGCTCGAGCATCGCCTGGGCCTCGGGGTCGTCGATCGTGGGGAACTCGCCCACCAGCACGGCGTGCTCCAGCACCTCGTTGCCGCGCTTGTAACGGCGGCGGATGGGGGCGCCGTAGTGGTCGATGCCGCGGCCGATGCGCTCGTCGCCGATCTGGAACGTCATGGCGTAGGTAAAGGCGGCCAGGTTGTAGCGCTGCCGCAGCTCGAGCGCGAGCGTCCGCGCCTCGGTCTCGCCGCCCTCGCCGTTGAACGAGCAGGCCATGATGAGCCACGGTCCATTGTTTTCGGTCAGCGCGTAGTCGCCGTTGGGGTCGGCGTCGACCGCCTTGCGCGGCATGAGTTGCCGCCACAGGGGCTCGGCGGCGGTCGCTTTCTGTGCGGTCGACCAGCTCGCGATCAGAAGCAGGATCCACGTGAGGCGACTCGCCCGCGCGGCCGCCGGGGCTACCAATCGTCGATTCATAGTGCGCTTGCCCGCCGAACAAGAGAAATCAGCCTGCGCGGGGCGTCCCTGCCCCAACGGCCCCAGAAGCCGCGGGAAGTTACAGCGACGCCGCCAAAGCGCCCAGGCCGACTTGGCGGCGCCCTGCCCCGCTAGCAACTGGCCGCAAAAGCACGACGCGACGGCGAAACGCCGGCAATGTCCCGCGGCCGCGGGCGACTGTGTCCAGGTGGCGATCGAGCGATTCGGCCGATTTTCCGGGCCAAGATGCGGCGCCACCCGTCGAACGCTCTTCCAGGAGGCCGCTATACTGGAGAAGCGGCGGCCTGTTTGGCCAGCCCCTCCCCCTCGGCCCAAGCGGACCGCAGTACCTATTTCCTCACGGAACGACTCACGATGACCAAATACCTGCATCCCCTCTTTGGGGCCCTCCTGCTTGTCTTGCCCGCCGCGCCGACGCGCGCCGCCGAATCGGACGAATCGGAGGCGTCCGCCGCGACGGCGACGGCCACGAAGGAGGCGGACGGAAAGTCGAAGGGCGAGGACAAGGCCGAAGCTCGCAAACGCACCGACAAGAAAGTTCGGCTGGCCCACATCGCGATCGAGGGCCGCCTGCCCGAGAGCCCCGGCGAAATGTCGCTCTTCGGCGACCTGGGCATCGATCTGCGCAAGACGCTGGCCCGCCTGGACAAGGCGGCGGAGGACGACACGGTCGCGGGCATCGTGCTGGTGATCGACACGGAAGTCGGTCGCGGCAAGCTCAACGAGCTGCGAGAAGCCGTCAAGCGCGTGCAGGCCAAAGGCAAGAAGGTGTACGCCGTGCTCGAGTCGGCCGTCGGCTCGCAGTACCAGCTCGCCGCCGCGTGCGATGAAATCGTCATCCCCGAGTCGGGCGAGGTGCTCATCCCCGGCGTCCGCGCCGAGTTCTCGTTCTACAAGGACACGCTCGCCAAGCTCGGCATCGAGGCCGACATGATGCACGTGGGCGACTACAAAGGCGCCGCCGAGCCGTACACCCGCGACAGCCTGAGCGAGCCGGTCCGCAAGAACATGACCGCCCTGGTCGACGACCTGTACGACGACATGCTGAGCATGATCGCCAGCGACCGCGACCTGAAGGTCGAGGAGGTGCGCGAAGCGGTCGACGTCGGCATGATCATGGCTAAGGACGCCAAAGAGCGCGGGCTCATCGACCGCGTGGCGTACGAGGACCAGTTCCGCGAAACGCTGGCCGACGAGTACAATACCAACAAGCTGGTGTTCGTGAAGAACTACGCGAAGACCAAGATCGACGCCGACTTCTCCGGCCCGATGGGCATGATGAAGCTGTTCGAGACGGTCTTCAGCGGCACGGGCAGCAAGGATTCCTCGGGCGGGTCGAAGATCGCGCTGGTCTACTGCGTCGGTGCCATCATGCCCGGCGAGAGCGCCTCCGGCATCCTGGGCGATTCGGTCATGGGCTCGACCACGATCGTCGAAGCCCTGCAGGCGGCCAATCGCGACAAGGACGTGAAGGCCATCGTCATGCGGATCGACAGCCCCGGCGGGTCCGCCCTGGCCAGCGATCTCATCTGGCGGCAGACGCAGGTGATCGACAAGCCGATCGTCGTCTCGATGGGCGACGTGGCCGGCAGCGGCGGCTATTACATCGCCATGGGCGCCGACCGCATCTTTGCCGAGCCGGGGACCATCACCGGCTCGATCGGCGTCGTCGGCGGCAAGATGGCCATGAAGGGCCTGTACGACCTCGTGGGCATGGACACCGAGTCGATCTCTCGCGGCAAGAATAGCGGCATCTTCAGCAGCACCGAGAAGTTCAGCGACAGCGAACGGCAGGTGGTCGAAACGATGATGAAGACCATCTACGAGCAGTTCACCAGCAAGGCCGCGAAGGGCCGCGGGATGGAGGTGGCCGAGCTCGAGAAGCTCGCCGGCGGCCAGGTGTTCACCGGCCGCGTAGCCAAGCGGAACGGCCTGATCGACGAGGTGGGCACGCTTCGCGACGCGATGCAATCGGCCAAGCGGCTCGCCGGGCTCGATCCCGATCAGAAAGTGGAGCTGAAGCTCCTACCCGAGGCCCGCAACCCGCTCGAGGAGCTGTTCGGCGCCAGCATGGACGAAGAGAAGGAAGTCGCGCTGCCCGCCGCGGTAGCCGGCCTGCTGCAGATCGCTCCCGAGCTGCGCGGCCCGCTGCGTCAGGCCCTGTTATTCAAGCAGGTGATGCGCGAGCCCGCGGCGCTGATGATGCCGTACTGGTTCGAGATCAAGTGACGGAGAGGCGGACTAGGCGGCGACGAATGCCGGACCTCGACGTGGACGGTTTCGAGTTCCTTCACGGCGTGTGCACTGGGGCAACGCTGGACCGCCTCGGCGCCGCGTTGAGCGAAGAAGCCGACGCCGCGGGGTTGCGTAACTTGCTGGATCGCTGTGACGTTGTCGACCTCATCAGGTCCGCGAACATTGCGAATCTTGTGCGGCGTCAGATGGCCGGAGCGCCGCGAGCAGTTCGCGCGATCTTGTTCAACAAAACCGCTGCGACGAATTGGCGTGTCGCCTGGCACCAAGATCTCACCATCGCGGTGCGCGAGCAGCGCCAGGCGGCGGGGTTTGGCCCGTGGTCCACGAAACAGGGCGTCGTCCACGTGCAGCCGCCGACGGAGTTGCTCGAACGCATGATGACGGTCCGCATCCATTTGGACGCCGTCGATGAGACGAACGGCGCCCTGCGGGTGTTGCCGGGCACGCATCTGCGCGGCCGGCTGGACGCCGTGGAAATCGAGCAGCTTCGCCGCGAGATTCCCGAATTCTGCTGCACCGCCGCCGCGGGCGACGCCTTGCTGATGCGGCCGCTGCTGTTGCACGCCTCGAGCAGGGCGACCACGCCGCGGCGCCGGCGCGTTCTGCACGTGGAATACGCCGACTTCGACCTGCCTGCGGGCCTGGAGTGGCGCTGGTCGGCGTGATCGTCAGCCGTTGCACGTGCGGTCGCTGTGTGCCCGTGTCCGACGCGATCGCCGCCGAGAACCACGCGCTCGTGTCAACGAAGATCACGCCGGTCGCCCATAAAGGACGGCGTCATGGTCGGCGCAATCGAAGCCGTCAGGATTTTCCGGCTGCGGAAGCAGGCTCAGCGCGGCCAAGAGTTCTTCAATCGCCTTCTGTTGGCGCGCTAAATCGTCCGCCGACTCGTAAGCCTGCGAGGGGCTAGGTTGAATGATGAGCTGGACCTGCGCATGATCTGGCAACTGGATTGGCTCCAGCGGCCGCAGAATGCCCTGCTCAAAGACAGCTTGGATGAGTTGAACCATAAAGAAAGTATATCCGAGGATTCGGCCTGTTTTCAAGTTCCACGACGCGGGACAGCATCTGCAACCGTACGCATTTCTACCGCGGCTCTTCGAGACGCAGTAGACTGGTCCGTTGTCCGACCACACTCGAACCAAGGTGCATCACCATGCAAATCAGTTCACGTTGTGCCCTTGTCTGTGCAACTTGGTGCATCTCCGCCGCGTTTGCCTCTGGGAGTCGATTGTCCGCCGCCGAGCCTGAGCACCTCCGCGACGTCGTCTACGGCCGCGAGGTCGGCATGGCCCTCACCATGGACGTGCTCAAGCCCGAGACGCCCAGCGGCGTCGGCGTGCTGTTCATGGTCAGCGGCGGGTTCAGCTCCGACATGAGGCAAGTAGGGCAGGGCATCTTTCAGCTTGGGCTGTTCGAGCCGTTCCTCAAACGGGGGTTCACCGTGTTCCTCGTCGGCCATGGCTCGCAGCCGAAGTTCACAGTGGCTGAGATCAAGCCGATGATCCACCGCGCCGTGCGTTTCGTCCGCACACACGCCGCGGACTACGGCGTCGATCCGAATCGCCTGGGGATCACCGGCATCAGCAGCGGCGGCTTCCTGTCGCTGACCATGGGCACGACCGGCGACGACGGCGACGCATCGGCCGCAGACGAGGTCGACCGCGCCTCCAGCCGCGTACAGGCCGTGGCGTGCTTTTGCCCGCCGGCCGACCTGGCGGACTACGGCGAGCCGGGCCGCACGTTCCTGGAGTTCGAGCCGGTGAAGTTCGTGTGGCACACGATCCCCGTGCAGGACAAGCCGCGCGAGGAGCAGCTCGCGACGCTGCGCGAGCTATCGCCTTATTCGCACATATCGAGCGACGACGCCCCGACGCTTATCGTGCACGGGACGAAGGACGAGCTGGTGCCCTACGAGCAAGCCGAGCGGTTCATCGCGAAGCTCAAGGACGCGGGCGTCGAGGGCGAGTTGGTGACTCGCGAGGGCGCCGGCCACGGATGGCCGACGATGGGCGCCGACTTCGAGCTCCTGGCCGACTGGTACGACAAGCACCTGGCCCCATAAAGCCGCGACCGCTGGTCGCGCTCCGGCATCGCCGACCAACAAAAAAGCGGCCCCCCGCCAATGGTGCGGGAGGCCGCTTGATCGTTATCTTCAACTCGCGTCAGCTCTCCAGACGCATACGAGGCGTCCAGTCAGCCGCGACTAGTAGCTGCAGCCGCAGCTCGGGGCCGCGTAGCTGCAACCGCAGCTCGCTTCGCAACCGCACGAGGCTTCGCAACCGCACGAGGCTTCGCAGCACTTGCTGCGGCGGGAGAAGAGCCGCTTGAAAATGCAGCCCTTCTTCGCACACGGGTCGCAGCATGAGTCGGCGCAACCGCAGGCGGGCTCGCAGCACGACTCGGCGCAACCGCAGCTCGGCTCGTAAGCACAACCGCACGAGGGCTCAGCAGCGCAACCGCACGACGCTTCGCAGCAGTGCTTAGCGGCCTTACGGGCCTTCATGCGGGCGAACAGACCGGGCTTGCAGCACGAGCCGCAGCTCACTTCGGCGCAGCCGCAGGCGGGCTCGTAGGCGCAGCCGCAACTCGGCTCGTAGGCGCAACCACAACTGGGCTCGGCATAGCCGCAGCTCGGCTCGGCACAGCCGCAGCCGCGCAGGCCGAAGAACGCCGAGGCGTTCCCCGCGCTACACAGCGCGACAGCGACGCCGAGCGTCGACAACAGGGCAACTTTCATCGGGAGGCTCCTTAACCGGACTGGGGATACTGGGCCGCGTCCGTGGCCGCCGAACGCCTCGCTCGCGCCCCATAAAGGTGGTTGGCGCCGATGCGATATTAGGGGGGAGCGTTCGACCGTCCGATTCAACGCGGCAGACACGTTGAGTCAGTGAGTGCTATCGTCGACGCAGCTAGCACGGCTTCACCGATTTCGCCAGATTCCGAAATCGGCAGAGATTCCCCGATCGGAATGCACGGGGCGTGAGGATCGGGATGATCGGAAGAGTTTTGCGCCTGTCGCGCCCTAAAGCGGACCGTCTGAATCGCAAGAAAACAGCCGCGACGCTACACGTCGCCGGAGCGTGTGGGGAGACGTTGCTCCACGTCTCCGGCGATGCGTAGCATCGCGGCTAATCAGGACTGAGCACCGCGGCCGAGGGATTGTTACAGCGCCCAATCCCGCAGCATCCGTTCGGTCTCCTCCTTGTGCCCCGTTTCGTCGCGGATCATGTCTTCGAGCTGCACTGCGAGGCCCTTGTCGCCGAACTCGTCGGCCTCCTTGGCGCGCTGCGTGTAGTCGGCGACGGCCCGCTTCTCGGCGGCGACGACCGCCTCGAGCATCTCGTGATTGGTCTTGGCCTTGGTCACCTCGCGCGGCGTGGTCGTCGGCTCGCCGCCGAAGGCCACGATCTTGTTGGCCAGAAACTGCGCATGCCCCTGTTCGTCCGGCACTTCGGCCAGGAAGAACTCCGCCAGTTGCGGGCGGTACGGACCAGTCGCCTTGGCGGCATAGGTCGTATACTGAATCACCGCGGCCAGCTCGCCGGCGAGGTCTTCGTTCAGCTTCTTGATCAGCGATTCCTTGTCCATCTGTCTCTCCCGTTCGTTCGTGAAATGTTTCGCTTGTGTTTCTACGCAACGACGGCGGGCGTCGGCACGACCTCGGCAGCCTGATTGCGGCAAACGAGTTGACTCCCTCCGTCGTTGTGGCCGCGGCGGACCATGGCGAGCGCCAGCCAGCTTTGCAGCCGCGGCGAGTAGCTCACGCTGGTGATGTGCCCCACGACTTTGTCGCCCACGACCTTGTCGCCCGCGGTCAACTCGTCGCCAGGCGCCGCTTCGGCGGCCAGCTTGACCGTGGCCAGCCGCTGGTTCACGTGTCCCAGGGCGTCAATGCGGGCTACTGTTTCCTGCCCCAAGTAGCATCCTTTGCGAAAGCTGATCGCGCGGTCGTCGCGGCCCACCTCCTGCGGCAGATGGGAACCGTCAAAATCGATGCCGAATAACGGCCACCCCGACTCTACGCGAACCGCGTGCCAAACGGCGTCACTGTAGCAATCGAAAGTCTCGGGAGGCTCCCATCCAGGGGCTCCGAGCCACACACCCCCTGTCCACAACTGTCGGCATGGAGCGCCGTACATCCCTGGCTTGCCGTAAACGGTCTTCGTCGGTTCCTTATTTACGCGACCCATCCGTTCAATCGCCCAAGCGACCTTCATTGTGGCCAGCTGTACGTCTTCGCGAATGATGTACCGCTCCAAATGGGCAAGCAGTCGCGGGGACTGATCGGGAACCGTCAACAGAATCAGCTCATTCTCCAGGGCGAACACAAGGACATGCCCGACGATCTTCCCTTTCACGTCGGTCAAAAACGCTTCACATTGGTCGCCGACGGCAAGCCCGCGAATATCGTTCGTACACATGTTGTGCAAGAACGAAGCGCGATCGGCGCCGCGGATGGCCAACGTGGTCCAATCTCGGAGGAGAAACGTACCGCCGGCGCCGCTCGTTGCCGCTGCGTATTGCTCTTGAAATGCGTCGTCGATCACGATCGTGCGGTCCCGTCGACGAGCCGCGGTCGCACGCGCTGGGCTTCTTCGATCACGACGCAGTGCCGCCGACTCGCGGCCAGCCGCGTCAGCTCCGCGTCGTTTTCGATGGGCGTCATCCCCAGCGACTCAACCACGTCCGCGGGCAGGCGGCTTAAGAGATAGATGGGGCCGCGATCGAGCGCGCGGGCGAGGATGCGCGCCGCACGCGCGTCCGCGCCCGAAGCGCCTTGCAGCTTGCGCGCGACGGCAGCGAAGTCGACCGCATCGCGTAGCTTATCGAGCGGCCCGGCGGGCAGCTCTTCGATTTCACAACAGACGGCAATGGCGCCCTCGGGCGAGAGGACGGTCTTGGATGCCGCGACCGCTCGTGCCAGGTTGTCCCACGTCTGCTCCGAGGAGGCGCCGGTCACCGCCGCGATCACCAAGTCGGCGCGCTGCGGCGTGGGGCGTTCCCACACCGCTTGAAACCTCTCGGCGGCCTGCCGCGCCGCCGCGCCGGGCTCGCCGGCGACGATGGCCGCGACGGCGCCGCCCGGCCCCGGCACGACCCAGACCGTCAGTCCCACCCCCAGCAGCCAGCCCGCCTCGTTCGATTCGGCCAGACGCTCCGCGGTTCGCTTCTCCACGGAGCCGTTGCCGGCGTGAAATCGGGCGGCGGTATCCCGATCGGAGAATCGCGGGAACAAGCCGCCGAACTTCGCCGCCGCGCTGTCCTTCGGAGGCCGTGCCAGCGCCATCGGCAGCACAAAGTCGGCTTCGGCAAGCGTTCGATTGAATCGCAGCGGGCGGTGCGCCGCGGTCATGCCCACCATGGCGATCGACGGCTCGTCGGCTGGGTTATGCACCTCGAACCGCACGCCATGGCCGCTCCACGCCGCCGTGAGCGCCGCCTGCTCGTCCAGCGGCTCAGCGGACAGAACCGTGACGTCGGCCGGCTCGATGCCCGCGGAGGTCAGCTCGGCGATCGCCGCGCCGACGAGCGCCGCCACGTGCGGTACGCCCTTGCCCAGCGCGATCGCCACGCGATCGCCCGGCGCCAGGGCCGCGGCCAGCGGGGGATAATCAAGCGGAGCGGCGAGGGCCGCATGCAGCGCCTCCGCCACGTTTCCGACCGGCGCCCGGTCCGCGAGCTTTGGTGCCAGGATCGTGCAGCCGTCCCGAGCGATTTCGCAGGAGTCCGCGTTGCCGAAAGATACTGTCGTGCTCATGAAACCACGAATCAGGGCCGCGCCGCGCTCGGTAGGCAGGAGAACGGCAAAGTCATGGTGAGGGCGCACGTCGAAGCGAGCCGCTTCGACCACGTCGCCGAAGCGGCTCGCTTCGGACGCCACATCGAGTGATTTTGCCGTTCCCCTGGCTCGGTAGGCCGCCCGCAAGTGATTTGGTAATTTGCTGTTCAGTTGCCGAGTCTCTCCGAGACTCGCATGGACCGCTTCCTATTATTGCCCTCGCACGTCGCCGCGGCGAGGGGGGGCAACGCGCCTCGGCGCGGCCGGATGAAAAACTCGCCTTCAAGGATGTTCGCCTCGATGACCAGGGGACTTACACGACCGTTTCCGCGCGTGCGGTGCTTTGGGTTCGCCGCGCTCGCGGCGTTTCTGCTTCCGGGCTGCAACGACCCGCCTTCCGGCGCCGGCGATCGCGCCCACGAGCATGCCGCGCCCGCTGAAAGTCGCGAGCGCGCCATCGCCGTGACGGCACGGATGCTCGAGCAATATCGCAAGGCCAATTCGTACACGGACCACGCCACTTACATTGAGGAGTCGGTCCTCCGTGGCGAGGGCGTCGCCCACGAGCTGCCGTACTACGAAATCTCGCTCGCGCTGGAGCGGCCCAACCGGCTGCGGTTGGAATTCTCCGAAGCCGTCGAGAGCGCCGCGGGCCAACGGCACGGCTTCACGATCGCCTGCGACGGCGAATTGTTGCGGGCCATCACGCCCGAACTGCCCGACCAAATGGTGGAGAACCCGGCGCCCAAAAAGCTGAATGCGGACAACGTGCTAGCCGATCCGCTGATTCGCGAAAAGCTGCTGGGCCGCGCGCTGGGCGACGTGTTTCCGCAGCTCGCGATGCTGCTGAATGACAGCGATGCGGACGAGGCGGCCGTGTTTCCGCAGGACTTCAATCCGCGGATGCTCGCCAACGAGAAGATCGGCGATCTCGAGTGCCTACGCGTCGCCACGTCGCACCCCGAAGGAACTCGCGTGCTATGGCTCGATGCGGAAACCTATGCGCTGCGGCGCATGGAGCTGCCGATCGAGGCGCACCGCCAGCGCATCGATCCGGACAACAACTTCCTGCGGCTGTCGGTGCGCATCGACTTCGCCGACGCGACGTTCGACGCACAGATCCAGCCAAGTTCGTTCGCGCTGGAACCCCAGGCCGGCGTCCGTCGCGTGCGGCGCTTCGTGCTGCCGGAGGAGGAAGAGCGGGGAGAAACCGCCAAGGACCCGACGGAAGACGAGGGAACCGCCAAGAACGCCAAGGTCGGAGAAGGCGAGGAAAGCGATGAGACGCTCGAGGCATCGACCGATGAAGACGAATCGGAATGATTGAACCAAGTGAATATGTCGATGATCTCGCCCGTAGCGTCATTGGCGCGGCCATGGAAGTTCATACGATTTTGGGGGCCGGCTTTCTGGAATCAACGTACGAGCAGGCATTGGCAGTCGAATTCACGATTCGCGAAATCCCGTTTCAAAGGCAGTGGCCAATCGCGCTCCACTACAAGGGGCAGTCCGTCGGCGAAGCCCGCCTTGACTTCCTTGTTGGTGAGCAGTTAGTCGTCGAATTGAAAGCGGTCGAACAGCTTCATCCGATTCATCACGCTCAAGTGTTCAATTATCTGAAAGCCACCCGACTGCAACTCGGGCTGTTAATCAATTTCAACGTCGAGCACCTGCGAGACGCAATCAAGCGCATCGTTCTAACCTAGAATCTTTCCAGCATTCCTCCGACCTTGGCGTCCTTGGCGTCCTTGGCGGTTCAATTCTCTGGAGCCACTCTCGATGCCCACCACCCCCCAGCAGATGGAAGCCCACCTCAAGACTCTCCTCGGCGGCCGCGCCGCCGCGCCAAATCTTGAGCTCAACGACTATCTCGCCGCCATCCCGCGGCTCGACGCTCTGAACGGCCTGCCCAGCGGCGCCCCGGTGCTCGTGCGCGGCGACGTCGACGCCAAGCCGGGCCCGAACGTGGGCGACGGCGATATCCGACTCCGCTCGATGGTCGACACGCTCGAGTTCGGCATCCGTCGCGGCTGGAAGCAGATCGTCTTCGGCCACATCGGCCGCGAGCCGGAAAAGTCGCTGTCGAAGGTCGCCGCGCGGCTGGGCGAAATCCTCGGCAAGCCTGTGCCGCTCGTTTCCGACTGGCTCGATGAATCGACGCTCACGATCCCCGACGCTGTGAAGCAGCAAATCGACGCGGCCGACGCCGGCAGCGTGCTCATGCTCGAGAACACTCGCAAGTACAACATCGAGCGCGTCCTCTGGAAGGCCAAGGCCGCCGACGCCGCGAAGCATGCCGAACCGCTCGCGAAGTTTGCCAATGAGTGTGCCGCGAAACTGGCGAAGGTTTACGTCAACGAAGCCCTCTCGGCCGGCAGCCTCGACTCGTCATCGACCGTCGTTCCCCTGGCGATGGACCGCGTGGCGCTGGGCAAATACGTCGCCGGCGAGTTCGACGGCCCGATGCAACAGTGCCTCAAGACCAAGCTTGTCGTCTTCAGCGGCCTGAAGATCGACAAGCTGGACGACCTCGAAGCCATGATCGGCCGCGGCACGATCCGCCACGTCTTCGCCGCGGGCTCGCTCGCGATGGCGCTCAAGAAGGCCATCGGCGAACTCGACGGCAACGACGTCTGCCTGGGCGTCGCCGAGGATCCCGCCCACAGCGACAAGCCGTACTTTATCCCGCCGGACCGCGTCGAGCAGGCCAAGAAGATGGTGAAGGACGGCCGCCAGAAGGGCATCGAGTTCATCGTGCCGGTCGACTCAGTGATCGCCGACGGCTCGGTGGTCGAGGAGCTCCAGCCCGATCAGCAACAGTTCGACGTCGGACCGGCCACTTCCGAGTTGTTCGAGCAGAAGATCAACCGGTTCCTCAGCGACAAGCCGAAGAACGCCGTGGCGTTCCACAATGGCGTGTTCGGCATGTTCGAGGACCCGCGGTTCGAAGCCGGCACCAAGAACTTCATGCCGCAGCTCAAGCGGATGAAGGACGCCGGCGTCGAAGTCTACATCGGCGGCGGCGAAGGCGGCACGGCCCTCGAGAAGTACGGCCAGCCCGACTGGGTGACCCACGTCTTCACCGCCGGCGGCACGGTGCTTAATGCCCTGGGGCGGGAGCCGGTGCCGTACCTGGTGACGCTCCGCGCGGCGACAGACGCTGCGAATTAGCGGCGAAACGAGGCAACAGATTGCCAAGCAGGGTACAATTGAGAAGTGAAGTTCACGCAGTACTTTGCCATGATTCGATCGCGGGCTGACCGTGCGGTCATTGAAGACGCGTGGATCGAACGGGCGATCGAGCATCCTCTCCGCGAGGAGTTGCAGGACGACGGGCGAATTCGCCGCTGGGTGCAAGTTCCAGAGATGGAGAATCGCTATCTACGCGTGGTCCTGCTCGCGGATGGCGAAACGGTTCACAACGCGTTCTTTGACCGCAGGTTCAGGCCATGAAGATCCGCTATTTTGCCGACACCGATACGCTGCACATCGAATTCCGTGACGTGCCCGTCGCCGAAACGCGCGATCTGGACGAGAACACGCTGCTGGACGTGGATTCCCAGGGCGGCATCTGCGCGATCACGATCGAGCACGCTTCGGAGCGTGCAGGAATCCCGCAGTTTTCTTATGAGCAGTTCGCCGCATGACGCCGGCGAGCAATCTCAATGCACGAGAGAGCGAGGCGGCGCCTAAGATATCTTGGATTGCATCATCGCGAAGGCTATGATGGTCGTATGCAATCCCTAAGCGACATCTTCAACGCTGCCCGCTCGCTCCCTTCCGAGGAGCAAGTGCAGCTCATCCACGCATTGTGGGACGCGCTGCCGCCTGACCAATGGACGGCGCCCGCGGACGAGTGGCTTGCCGAAGCAGCGTCGCGGAGCGACGCCTACGACGCCGGCGATATTTCCGGCGCCCCCTGGTCCGAAGTTCGCGCACGAGTGCGTCACCAGGTAGGCCTCGATGGCTGAGGTGACCGTTTCGTCGCCGGCGGAACAAGAGTATGCCGAGACGCTCGCCTGGTATCTCGAACGGAGCACGCGGGCTGCCGAGCGGTGAGAATGCATGGCCCCTTCCAATACAGCCTTCGCAGCGCTTTCGCCCTCATCACCCTGGCGACGGTCTGGTGCGTCGCCGTCGTTCGGCTCGACGTGCCGTTGTTGTTTATCGCCGTGTCGATCGCGATAGTCGCGTCAGCCACGCTCGTGCCTCAGTGGATCCTTTCACGAATTCACGGCGTCGAACCGCAATGGCGGATGGCCATGGGGATCGCCGCTATCACGATTCTGGCGCTGCCGCTCATTTGGCGGCTCACCAGTTTATTGATTGCCATGTGAAGCGCCAGATGCCAGGCCACGGCGCCAAAGCGACTTCATAGCTTCCGCCACCTCCCGGCTAACTATGTTCAGAAATTGTGCAGCGTCATGGCGATCGATTGTCGGAAAGCGGCCTGGCGAGAAACCAGGATTGCGAACATAAGGCAACTTCCCGGCGACAGCTTGGACCTGCTCGGCACGCAACGTAGACTTGAGACGAGCACGATTTTTGCAGGAGACCGCCCCGATGACCGTCGACAAGCTTCGATCTGCCTACAGCGCCCAACCGTTCCAGCCGTTTGTCATCCATCTGGCTGACGGTCGGCACATTCCGGTCTTGTCCCGCGAATTCATTATGGCGGTTCCCAGCGGTCGAACGGTGATCGTCTGCCAACCGGACGACACGCTCAACATTATCGACTTGCTTCTCGTGACGGACTTGGAGATCAAGCCGGCGTCAAACGGTTCGCGCAAGCGCAGCAAGTCGTAGTCGCTTATCGTCCGGGCGTTTAGTCCTCATTTGAACTCTCGCCCCAGTCGCCGTCTCGATACGTCAACTCCGTAACCCCCGCTGAGTCAACCACAACGACGGGCGGCGTCTGATACTCCTTCGGCCGAAAGTACGTCGTCAGAGGTTCCGAGCCAAGCACAATCGCTTTGAGCCGCCCATGGATAGTCATGGCTCCTCAATGTAAGGCGCGGGGCGTAGTTTGACTTCCGGCAGTGAAATAGGCAATGCGGCGACTTCTGTTGCGTCGCGCCACGACTCCATGACCGCATCAGCGTGATTCACCAGGCAGCAAAGTCGCATCGCTTGACGGGGATGCCCGAACTTCATGACTTCCTCGACCCAGTTCTCGTTGTATTGCAGGCCGAGCTTGAATCTTGGAAAGTCAAAGTCGTGCGGATAGAACAACACGCGGACGGGGTTGGTCTCAACCAGCGTTTTGGCTCCATCTCGGCTCGTTTCGCGAAGCTCACGCGGCTCCATTTCGCGAACGCGCGCATACGCTTGTTTGAGATTGGCGATGAACGCTTCGTCGAGCCCTGGAATGCTCGCGCGGTAGTATCCCGCAAAGCCGCAACCCGCGGCGGCGTAGCCGCCTCCCATGGCGGAGTAATTGAAGACCGGCGGATTCGTCGCATCGGCCGCCAGTTTCGCCGCATCCTCCTCCGTCAGCTCGGTGGGGAAAAACGCATCCCCCGGCAGGAAGAAGTTGTTGTTCCCGAGCGCCGCCGCGCCAACAAAACAAGTGAACGTCCATGGGACGAGGGCCAAGAACAACCGTCGACGGGTCATGGAACTCATGTGATTGACCTTAAGACATGGACACGCGTGCTCGGCGCGAGTGGAAAAGTTTAGTTTAACTCCCGTGCCCCGGCGTCGGCCAACGAAACGTGCGGGCCGGCTCGACCTGCCTTATCGGAAGTGCGGCGACCAACGCGTTGGCATTGCCGCGCCTCTTCAGGTCGCGAGAATTGAACGTCTCGGCGAACTCGACGCTCGCGAAGCGGTCGGGCGTCCCAAAACGCCCGATTTTTCGGTGGAAACTAGGCCACGAGTTGTGCTAGGGTCGACCATGCGCCGCGCTACGCCCTGACGGCCATCGTTCCGCCCCAATCGCGCATGCCTCGACCCAAACGGGAGACCTGCTGGCCATGGAGACAACCGAAAAGACCTGCGAGAACCATGGGCCCGCGCGACGACCCGCACGGGAATTTTGTCCTTTTGGCACGCACCTGCCAGCGGACAAAATTCACCGGAGTTTTGTCCTCCCGGCGCTTGGTCTCGCTCGGCGATTTCCCCGCATCGCCCGCCGTCTGGCGGACAAAATCTCCGATTTTTGTCCGCTCCGCGGTGTTTTACAAAACAGCCAATATCCGATTCGCGCGCCGCGCCGGTGAGTGCTTCGCTTCCGTTGCCCACGGGCTCGCCAGCCCTCCGCGCCGCCCGGACGACAAGTACCGAGTACAATGACTTCGCGAAGACGCGCCCCCTTCGCGGCCATCAATCGCACCGCCTATGTTCACCCATAGCCTCGCCTTCGACCGCCCGGGGTACCTCGCGCTGCTCGCGCTGATCCCGCTGCTCTGGTGGCTCGGCTTCCGCAGCCTCGCCGGGCTGGGCCGCTGGCGCCGGCTGCTCGCGCTCACGCTGCGGTCGCTCGTCGTGCTCGGCATCGTGATGGCACTGGCCGACGTGCAGTACCGCCGCCGGAACGACCAGCTCACGGTCGTCTACCTGCTCGACC